>CAJOMY010000060.1 GCA_905235775.1 uncultured Bacteroidales bacterium
TTTGGCTCAATTTGTTACGCGATTACGAAATTTGGAATTATGAAAAATAATGCCGACCTTGCGCCCGTTTATTGCCTTGAGCCAGATTAAACCCTCGTTTTATTTGGCTCGCAAAACAGGAGACAAAACAGGTTAGTATAGTTTATTGTTTAACAAATGAATCTGCTTATGAAAAAAGCAAAACTGTTCTTCAGCGCTTTATTTGCGCTGCTTGGCGTGACACTCGCCGCACAGAATGTGCAGGTGTCCGGCGCCGTGCGGGAAAGTGCCGGAGATGTTGTGACCGGCGCAGCCGTGCAGCTCAAAGGAAGCACGACCGTCTATGCGATGACGGATGCCCTCGGCAATTACCGGATCACAGTCCCGTCCAACGGCACGCTTGTAGTCAGCTGCCTCGGTTACCAGACCGTCGAGATCCCGGTCAACGGCCGCAATGTCATTAACGTGACCCTCCAGCCCGACACCGAGATGCTCGAAGAGACCATCGTCGTCGCGTACGGTACGGTCCGTCGCGAGGCGAACACCGGCTCCGTTTCTTCCATACGGGGCGAAGGCCTCGCCGAGGCCCCGGTTTCTTCCGTGGACAAACTCCTCCAGGGCAAGATGGCCGGTGTTCAGGTGACCGGTAATTCCGGCCAGCCGGGTGCCGCCACGGATATCCGTATCCGCGGTATTTCCTCCATCAACGCCGGCAACGACCCGCTGTGGGTCATCGACGGCATCCCTGTGGAGACGGGCGACCAGTCCTACTTTATGAACACATCCAACGCGATGTCCGCCATCAACCCGAACGACATCGAGTCCATCACGGTCCTGAAGGATGCCGCTGCGGCCTCCATCTACGGATCCCGTGCCGCCAACGGCGTCATCCTCGTGACCACGAAGAGCGGCAAGTCCGGCAAGGCCAACTTCAACGCCCGCGTGAAGTTTGGCGCCTCCATGCTTGCAAATGACAACAACTTCCGCGTGATGACCGGCGAGGAGCTGATCAACTGGCAGCGTACCGCCATCACCAACGCCGGCTACGATCCGGACAGCAGGACGTCCCCGTACTATCGCCCGATGGACCTGCTTAAGGAAGCCAACACGGACTGGATGAAGGAGTTCACCCGCATGGGTATGCTGCAGGAGTATGAGATCAACGCTTCCGCCGGCACCGACCGCGGCCGCTTCTACACCTCCCTGGCCTACCAGAAGAACGACGGTATCACCTACGGTACCGACTTCCAGAAGTTCACCGCCCGCGTCAACTCCGACTATCGTCTGACCAACACGCTTGAGATGGGTACCCGCGTGAACCTCGCGTACACGATGTCCAACGACACCCCGATGCAGAGCCTCTACTACAGCAACCCGTTCTTCGCGGGCCTGACGCTCCTCCCTTGGATTCCCCTCTACGACGAGAACGGCGAGTACAATCTCAATATCCCGTCCAACTCCAATACGAACCCGCTCTACACGGCCAAATATGACGACCAGTGGGAGAAGCAGTACCGTGTGCACGGCACCGCTTATCTCCAGTGGGAGCCGGTCCGCAATCTGGTCTTCAAGACCAACAATTCCGTGGAGACGACCTTCGGTGAAGGCCGTCGCTACTGGGCCCCGGATCCGGGTGACAGCAAAGGCACTCTTCAGAGCTCCACGACGCAGTATATAACGCTCACCACCTCCAACACCGCGACCTACAACTTCGCCCTGTCCAACCACAATTTCAACGTGCTCCTGGGCCAGGAGGCGATGCGCCGCACGTTCCACTATTATTACATGTACGGCAACGTCGATGCCAACATCCCGTATCCGTCCACGATGGTGTCCGAGCAGGATCAGGTGGGTTACGACGGCGACGCCCGCACCCTGCTTTCCTTCTTCGGTCAGTTGGATTACAACTACGACAGCCGTTACTACCTGAAGGCTTCCGTGCGTGGGGATGGTTCCTCGCTCTTCGGCGCCAAGAACCAGTGGGGTCTGTTCTGGGCGGTCGCCGGTTCATGGAACATCACCAACGAGAACTTCATGAGAAGCACCTCTGACTGGCTCAGCCTGCTGAAACTGCGCGCCAGCTACGGCGTGAATGGCAACAACCGCATCGACCCCTACCGCGCTTACGGTGTGTATGCCCCTTCCGCTTACAACGGCGGCAACGGCACCCTCCCCAGCACCCCGGACAATGAGTCCCTCTCCTGGGAGAAGAACTACACCTGGAACGTCGGTCTCGACGCCAGTTTCTTCAACAACCGCCTGAACTTCCAGCTCGATGTCTACAACCGCAAGACCACCGACATGCTCCTCAGCAAGCAGGTCCCGCAGACTTCCGGCTTCAGCTCCAACTTCATGAACATCGGTGCCCTGTCCAACAAGGGTGTCGAGGTCCAGATCAACGGCGACATCATCCGGAATTCCGACTGGAACTGGAGCCTGGGCTTCAACCTGGCCTACAACCGGAGTGAAATCCTCGACCTCGGTGATACCGACGAGATGACCTATTCCGGCGACAGCCGTATCAAGCACAAGGTCGGCAAGCAGTTCTATACCTTCTACCTGAAGGATTACTACGGTGTGAACCCGTCCAACGGCGAGGCCCTCTGGCGTCACCACGAGTTCGACAAGGACGGCAACATCACCAGCACGACCCTGACCAACGACTACAACAAGGCCTCCTACATCTATGCGGGATCCCCTGAGCCGAAGTTTACGGGTGGCTTCAATACAAACATCTCCTGGAAGGGCCTCAGCCTGAGCGCCTTCTTCGAGTTCAAGGCCGGCAACCAGGTCGTCCTCATCGAGAACCGTTACATCAATTCCGACGGTAGCCAGATGAGCATGAACCAGTCCGCCCGTTCCCTCAACTACTGGAAGAATCCGGGTGACACGGGCGTGTTCCCGAAACCTGTCGCCGGCAACGCCTCCAACTCCTACGCCATGCCGAGCACCCGCTGGATGCAGGATGGCAGCTACCTCCGCATCAAAGATATTACCCTGTCTTACTCCCTCCCGGCCAATGTGGTCAAAAAGATTGGTCTGAACGGTCTCAAGGTATATGCCAGCGCCCTCAACCTCTACACCTTCCACGATGTGGACTGGTGGGATCCTGAGCGTGGCGTGACCGGTATGGGATACGGCGTCTATCCGATGACCAAGTCGATTGTGGGTGGTATCGAGGTTTCTTTCTAATGAATTAATTGGAATCGAATATGAAAAAGATTGCATATATCGCCCTGTGCGCAGCCGCCGTTCTCACTTCCGGTTGCAAGGATTTCCTGAAAGAGGAGCCTTTCCTGACCCAGAGCAACGCGCTTGCCCTGATTGACTACAATGCGCTTGACAAAGCTGTCGCCGGTGCCTACTCTCCGCTTGCGGACGGCACCTGGTACGGTGCTGACCTTGTCCTCACCTCCGAGATGCGTGCCGACAACGCCACCATCCCGACCAGCACGAGTTTCCAGTCCGGCCGCTATCAGCCGCCGTTCTACATGACCTACAGCGCCGATGCGACAGTCGGCCTCTGGGGTTATGGCTACTATGTCATTTCCGCCGTCAACAACGTCCTCGAGGCCATCGAGGAGAAAGGTATCGACGAATACGCCAAGGATGACATCACGCCCCAGGACATCAAGAACCTGCAGGCGGAGTGCTATTTCCTCCGCGCCCTTTCGATGTTCGACATGGCGCGCACCTACGCCTATTCTCCGGCCAAGGCCGCTGCCGTGAACTTCAACGACTGCATCCCCATCGTCCTGAAGACCGACAAGACCGCCAAGGAGCAGCCGGCCCGCAATACCGTGGCCGAAGTGTACAAGCAGATCATCGACGATCTGACCGCAGCCGAGGGGCTGATTGATGAAGGTTACACCCGCGGGGGCGTCACTGACAAGAAGGCTGCCGCTTCGCTGCCTGCCATCCAGGCGCTTCTGAGCCGTGTGTATCTCTACAACCAGAACTGGCAGGCCGCCGCCGATTATGCGACCAAGGTCATCAACAATGACGCTTACTCGCTCTGGACGGCTGATGAGTATCCTTCCGTGTGGGGTGAGAATGTCGGCGGATCCGAGGTCATTTTCGAAGTCTACGGCAACAAGTCGAACGATTACGACGAATACTGGGAGGGTCCTTCCCACATGACGAACCCGATCGGTTATGCCGACTGCGCCGCTTCCAAGTCCCTGACGAGCCTCTTCGAGGACGGAGACGTCCGTGGCAGCCAGGGTGTCCGCGGCGAGGATGACGGCTTTGTGATGTTCTGCACCGACAAGGATGAGGCTTCCGGCGGTGAACTCTGGACGATGAAGTATTACGGCAAGGGCCTCGGCGATGCCACCTCCACCCCGGATGTGAACAACGTGATCGTCCTTCGTCTCTCCGAGATGTACCTGAACCGTGCCGAGGCGCTTGTGAACGGTGCCAATATTGCCGGTGCCACCGCCCTGGGTGACCTCAATACGATCCGCACCAACCGCAACGCCACCCCGCTGACCAGCGCCGGCGCTGCCGCCGTCGCCCTCGAGCGCCGGCTCGAACTCAACTTCGAAGGCCACTACTGGTTCGACCTGGCCCGCACCGCATCCGGTGCCGTGGCTTACAGCGATCCCCGCCGTCCGGCGGACATCGACGCCACGTCCAAATTCTGGGCCCTTCCGATTCCGAAGCGTGAGTATGACGTGAATGAGAATCTCTCCCACAACCCCGGTTTTTAAGCTAAATTGAGAAGAGTATGAAAAGATTATATTCTGTTATCGCCCTGGGCCTCGGCCTTGTGATGATCGCTTCTTGCAATCTCAACAAGGAACCGAGATTCAGCGACAGTGATGCCTTCGTCGCATTTGACAAGGCGGCATTCTCCTGCAGCGAGACGGACGGCGAAATCAGCATCCCCGTCACGCTCGCTTCCCTCAACGGCAAGAGTACGACCATCTCCTATGGTTCTGTCAACGGAACAGCCGTCGAGGGGATCAATTTCGACCTCGTAGACGGGGCCGGCACCCTGACTTTCACGCCGGATGCCCGCACCCAGTACATCAAGGTCAAGATCTATGATCCGGACGTTGAGTATGACGGAATCGAGCGTGTCGCAGGAAAGTACACGGGCGACCTTAAGTTCCAGATCGAGTTCAAGAGCACCGGTGACGTGGCTGCCAGCATGGAGAATGCCTGCACCGTGACCATCAAGGACCTCGACCATCCGCTGACTGCGATCCTGGGCGACTGGACTTTCACTGCGGATTGCCGCGGCTCGATGTCCAGCTGGCCTTGTGAACTGGCCAAGGATGAGAAAGATGACCATGTCGTATGGTTCTATGACCTTGTTTACCTGTCCCGCAGTGGCTGGGATGGCTGGGATATCAGCTACTATGGCGTGGTCTCCGAGGATCTCACGACCATCACCATTCCGCTCGGCCAGGAGTCTGAGTACACCTACAGCAATGGCCAGCATGTCACGCTCTTTGGCGTGGATGCAGACTTCGAGTATCTCTTCGACTCCGGCAGCATCACGGCCACCATCGAATATGATGCCTCCGGCAACGCCGTCGGTCTGACCTTCAATCTGGATGATTCCCCTGCAGGCCCGGATTCCGGTTTGATCGCCTATATCCCGGGTGCTGGTACGATCAACTATGTTTATGGTCCCTATACGGGCGAAAAGAACTAGAAATTACTGATTATCAATACGAAGGCGCCCAGCCAGAACCGGGCGCCTTCGTTTGGTAAAAACGCTTTTAACGATGAAAAGAGTCCTGACTGCAGCACTGATGCTGCTTTCCCTGTCCCTGCTCCGCGCTCAGGATTATTCCACGGCCTGGCCGTATCTCTATCCGGCTTTCACGGATGGAACGGTTTTGCTTAAGGGCGGCACCAAATTCCAGCAGCCCCTCAACATCCACATCCTTCACGCCACCCTCCATTTCATTGATGAAGGTGTCGTCAAGGAAGCGGTACTCGGGGACGTCCTGACAGTCAGTATCGGAGAAGACCGCTTCATGAACGTCGGCGGACAGATGATGAAGGTTGTCGCAGGAAGCGACAGTCGCTTCGTGGCCAAGCTTTCCCTGGGTGATTTCCAGCGACTGCTGGAGACCGGCGGCGCCTACGGCACATCTTCCGCTTCTGACGCTACCCGGAAACTGACCTCGCTCGAAATAGCCGGACGTCCGAACCAGAACCACATGGAGTTGTGGGAAAATCGCCATGGCGGCGACCGGGTCAACCTGGTGGAAAAATACTATCTCGTCACGCCCGGCCATATCTACGAAGCCTCGCGCCGCGGTTTCGAGGCTGCGTTGGACAACGAGCGGAGAACCGCCTTCAAGCAGTGGAGCAAAAACCACAAAATTAAATGGAACGATCCCGAGAGCCTGTTGACGCTCCTGGATTTCCTGGACCAATAAACGAAATATGAGAATCAAGATGCTATTGCTGGGCGGCCTGGTCCTGTGCCTGTCCGCCTGTGTCCGGCAGATGATTCCTTCGGAGCCTGCCGTTCCGGAGGATCAGCTTGCGCAGACGGAAGAACGTTATTATCCGGGCAGGATGACCCTACTTGTCACCGAAGAACTCGCCGTCCAACTGGAGCGGCGCATGGATGACGAGGGCTACGTCGCAGGCATGCAGACCAAGGCTCTTTCCTTCCCTTTCGACGAGATGGGCATTATCCGGATGCGGCGCCTGTTCCCGGAAGCCGGCCGCTTTGAGGCCCGTACACGTGCCGAAGGCCTGCACCGCTTCTACGTTGTCGAATTCGACCCGGCGCAGTCGCTGACCAAGGCCGGGCAGGATTTTTCCGCCATCCCCGGTGTGGAATCCGCCGAACCGAATCCCCGTATCCGGCTGGTCGGCGATGCGGAGCCTGTCGCCTATGCCACGGACACTCCGGCAGCTCCGGCAGCGGCCATGCCTTTCGACGACCCGCGCCTGCCGCAGCAATGGCACTACTATAACGACGGTACGGCCGTCAGCGCCCTGAGCGGCTGCGACATCAATGTATTTCCCGTCTGGGAGAACTATGTGACCGGCAACCCCGACGTCGTCGTCTGCGTTGTGGACGGGGGTGTGGACTATGAGCACGAGGACCTTGCCGAAAACATGTGGACCGATCCGGACGTCAAGGGCCGCAAGGTATATGGCTACAATTTCGCCAACAACAGCTCTCAGATTGTGGCCGAAAGTCACGGTACACACGTGGCCGGAACGATTGCCGCCGTCAACAACAACGGTATCGGCGTCAGCGGTGTCGCCGGCGGTGACAAGGCGGCCGGACAACCCGGTGTCAGGATCATGTCCTGCCAGATCTTTGGAGAGGGAGACGGCAGCGGCGACGGTGTACAGGCCATCAAATGGGGCGCCGACCACGGCGCCGTAATCTCCCAGAACAGCTGGGGTTATGTGGATGTAGACACGACTCCCGCCCACTTGAAGGCGGCCGTGGATTATTTCAACAAATATGCCGGTCTGGATGAAAACGGCAACCAGGTCGGCCCGATGGCCGGTGGCGTGGTCATTTTTGCGGCCGGCAACGAAGACCGGAACGTGAGCAGCACCGACTACGAAGGCATGATCACCGTCGCTTCCGTGGGTGCCGATTTCCGCCGGGCCTATTATTCCTGCTACGGCGACTGGGTGGATATTTCCGCTCCCGGCGGGGACGTCAAGAAAGGCAATCAGATCCTGAGCACCCTGCCGGGCAACAAATATGGCTATTACCAGGGTACTTCCATGGCCTGTCCGCATGTGTCCGGCGTGGCGGCCCTGCTGGTCTCCCGCTACGGAAAGCTGGGATTCACGGCCGAAGCCCTTCGCAAGATGCTGCTGGAGAACACGACGGACATCAGATCCTACAATCGTTCGTTCGGTATGGGGAGCGGACTCGTGAATGCGTATAAGGCCATTGCAGGATCTGGCGGGAAGGCCCCGGATCCGGTCACGGACTTCAGCGTGTCCGCACAATCCAACCGGGTTTCCTTCAGCGCCGTCATTCCGGCGGACGAGGATGACGTCAAGCCCTCGTCTATCATCGTCTACTACGACAAGACAGAGGGTTTCGATCCGGCGGACGCCATGTTCGGTGTCTTCTACGTTGGGGATGCGAAGGCCGGCGACACCCTGCAGGGAGTCATCACCGGTCTGGACTTCAACGCGGATTACTATTTCCGCGCCGCGGCCTGTGACCTGGCAGGAAACACTTCAGCTCCGACAGCCGCATTCCATGCCCGGACGGGCGCCAACAGCAAGCCGGTCATCACCGTGGACGGACCGACAGAGTTCCAGCTGAAATCCCACGAGACGGTTTCGATACGCTTCACTTACACCGACCCGGACGATCATTTCATGAACATCGTCCTGGAGGCGGCATCCGAGGCGGAGGTCCTGGACACGCTCGACAAGAGCAGGCCCAAGGTCGATATCTTTGCCGTGCGGGCTGATCCCGGTCAGTACAAGTCCCGCATCGTGGTGACGGACATCTACGGCGCCCAGACCACACAGGTCTTCTCCTACTCCATTCTGGAGAACCACAAACCCGAGGTGGTCGGGCAGATTGGCGACCTGACGTTCGGCACCCGCGGTGCCGTGCTGGAGCTGGACGAGGCGGACTACTTCACCGATGCCGACGGCGAGCCACTCACCTATACGATTTTGAACAGTGACGAAACCGTGGCGAACATCAATTATTCCCGGGGTGTCTTTTACGTGACAGCCTTGGGCCTCGGCTATTCCACTGTGACGGTCACGGGCACGGACGCCCGTGGAGAGCAGGCAAGCCAGCAATTCCGGATCCTGGTCCGGGAAAGCACGGAACCGGTCGACGTCTATCCCAATCCGGTACGGGACGTGCTCTACGTGCGGACCGGAGAGGCGGCCTCCGCGCAGCTGAAGCTGGTCAGCGTGACCGGAGCCACCGTTTATGAGAACGAGTTGACCATCACGCCGTTCGAGCCCGCCCAGGTGAATGTCCGTGATCTGGCGGCCGGCAACTACACCGTCGTCCTCGATTATGCGGGACAGGTGATCAAAAAGACGATCGTCAAACTGTAGGAACCATGAAAAGAATCCTGTTGACTCTCGCGGCAGTTGCCGCATCATTGTCCCTTTCTGCACAAGGGGTCAACTTCCTGAATATCAACCCTGATCCTGTTACGACTTCGCTTGCCGGGACGGGTGTTGCCCGCACGGCCGGCGCTTATGCGCTGGAAAACAATGTCGCTGCTGCTGCGCTGGACAGTCCGCGGATGGCCCTGGCAGCCGGTTTCGGACTCTGGCAGCCCATGGCGGCCGGTGTCAAGCTCATTTCTGCCGCAGGGTATTACCGCGTGACGGAGAGACTGGCCATCGGCCTCCAGTTCAAGGACATGCTTTACGGCTCGTATGACATTGTGTCCGCCGACGGACGGGTTCGGGACAAATTCCGTCCCGGCGAGATGGCCATCGGCCTGGGCGCGGGCTATCGGCTGGCCGACGACCTGTCGGTCGGCGTGTCCCTGCGTTTTCTCTCCTCTTCGCTGGCCGCTGACGCCAAGGCCTCCGCTTTCGGCGCCGACATCGCCTTGAAATATGAGAATGACGGCTTCCACGGTGGCCTGGCCGTGTGCAACCTCGGCACGCCTGTCAACTATGGTGGTGACAATTACGCGCAGCCAGGCATCGTGCGGGGCGGCGCCGCCTACTCCATCGCCGG
>CAJOMY010000061.1 GCA_905235775.1 uncultured Bacteroidales bacterium
GCTTTGGGTTCGAGCGGGGAAATGAGGACCTTGCCGGAACACATGGCGGCGGCGCTCCTGAGCTCCTCGAACGAGACAGGGCCGATGATCACGTCGCTCTCGTCGATGAGCGACTGCGGGACGGCCGTCTTGCTGTCGGCGGAGTCATAGACCTGCAGGTCGGCGCGCAGCCCGGAAGCTCCCAGGTCGCGGAGTGCCAGCAGCACACCGCCGTAGAAGTCCAGGAAATTGTCGCTGGGCTTCTCGGCCGAAGCCTGCAGCGGCAGGACGAGCCCGATGCGGATCACGTCCGGAATGTCCAGTACGAACACGTCCTCCCGCACGTCCGTCCCCGTCAGGAGACTGTCGGCGGTGGCGGTGGGGTCCGGCAGGGTCCGGACGCTGTCCGGGCGGAATTGCCGCATGGAATCCACGGTGGTGGTATCGGCCCGCTGCTTTTTCTTGCCGGGAAACAGATACCATTGCGCACAGGCGTTGAGCGACAGGGCGCAGAGGAGGAGTGCGAAAAAACTGAACTTCTTCATAATCTTATCGTATGCTTTCAGCGAAAGCGGTCAAATCATGTGCAAAGCGGCTCCAGGAGAGCCGTTTCCGCTCGGCGTCCATGCCTTCGCGGAGTCGGGCCTGCAGCCCGGGGTCGTCGAAGTAGCGCCGGACGGCCTCGGCGACGCCCTCCGGCGTGCCTTCTTCACAGACAATACCCGTGCCGCCCTGGCCGACGGTTTCCCGGAGGCCGCCCACATCCGTGACCACCATCGGCACGTCGAAGTGGCAGGACACCGAGCTGATGCCGCTCTGGGTGGCGCTGCGGTAGGGGAGGACGGTCAGATCCGCCGCCGAGAAGAAATACTTGACCCTGGCGTCCCGGATGTACTCCGGGAAGACATGGACATCCTGCGGGGCGCGGCCGCCGTCGATGAGCCGCTGATATTTGTCGAAAGGGCCGTAGGGCTCTCCGGCGATGACGAGCTGGTAGCGTCCGTCCAGCAGGTCGAAGGCCTGCAGGAGAATGTCCAGCCCCTTGTATTCCCGGATCAGCCCGAAGAAAAGCAGCGTCCGGCGCCCGGCGGTCAGGCCGAGGCGGCGCTCCGCTTCCTCGCGGGGTAGCCTCTTCCCGAAGTGGGTGTAGATGGGATGGGGCAGAACGGTGTGCGGAATGTCGGCGCGCAGCTCCAGCAGGTCGCGCCCGACTTCGTCGCAGAGGGTCACGGCGCCGTCCAGGCTGCGCAGGAACCGGCGGGTGAGCGGCGCATCGAACCAGTGCCGTTCGTGCGGGATGACGTTGTCCAGAATGCCGATCACCTTGCAGCCGGGGGCCATCCTGCGGGCCACGGCGCCCAGGGACGGGGCAAACCAGGACATCCAGTAGCGCATCAGCAGCAGGTCCGGACTCCACTCGCGGATGGCCCGGGCCGTGCGGCTCCAGGACAAAGGATCAGCCGTATCCAGCAAGGCTTCCGCCTCGACGGGTACGGCTTCATCTTCCGGGGTGACGTATTGCGTCTTGCCAGGGAACAGGAAATCGGGATACTGTCTGCAGAAATTGAATGCGCGGACATCGTGTGTTTTGCCCAGCTCCTCGAAAAGGTTGGCGTTGAACTGGGCGATCCCTCCGCGGTAAGGGTAGAAGCAGGACAGTATGGCGATTTTCAACCCTTATTCGCTTTTGCCCTTCTCCTTGACGTAGGCGGCGTTGAGACCTTCGATCAGGGCATCGGTGATATCGAGGGCGGCATCTCCGGTCACGACCGGCATCGGCAGGATGTCTCCCTGGGAGGCGAGGATCATGGCATAGCCCCGGGTCTCGTTGTATTCCTTCACGAAGTTGTCGATGGCGTCGGAGATCTGGTTCAGCATGACCTGCTGCTCCTCGAGGATCTCCTGCTGCTTCTGCTGGGCGTAGGTCTGGAAGTTGGCTTCCTGCTCCTGCAGCTTCTGGTACTGCACCTGCGCGGTGGACTGCGTCATCAGGCCCTTGTTCATCTTGTCCTGGAAGGAAGCGGCGTCCTTCTGGAGCTTGTTCTGGCGGCGGGTGACCTCCTGGTTGATGCTGTTGACCTTGGTCTCGACGACGCTGCGCAGGTCGTTGGCCATGTCATATTCCTGCAGGACGCGGTCCAGGTTGAAATAGACGATGGCGCCCGGCTGGACTTCGGTCGCAGTCTGTGCGGCGGCGGGCTTCTTGTCGCCGCCCCGGGTGAAGGTGACGATGGCCAGGGCGATCACGCCGACGAGGGCGATGATGCTGAGGATAAGCGGTAATTTCTTCATGGTATCAGTTGTTGTTTATTTCCAAAGTGTGCAAAAATACTCAAAAATTCTGAATCCGCGACAAATATTCCCGGATAGTTGTCTCCAGTCCCAGGTAGAGGGCGTCGCAGACGAGGGCGTGCCCGATGCTGACTTCGTCCGTCCAGGGAATGGTGTGGATGAAGAAGGCGAGGTTCTCCAGGGAAAGGTCGTGGCCGGCATTGAGGCCGAGTCCCAGGTCGCGCGCCGCCCGGGCCGTTTCCAGATAGGGGGCGACGGCTTTCCAGCGGTCCTCCGCATAGGCGGCGGCGTAGCCGGCGGTATATAGCTCCACGCGGTCGGCGCCGCACTTGAAGGCGCCTTCGGCCATCCGCGGGTCGGGATCGATGAAGATGGAGGTGCGGATGCCGCGTTCCTTGAACGAGGCGCAAGTCCGCTTCAGGAAGGCATGGTTGCGGACGGTGTCCCAGCCGGCGTTGGACGTGATGGCGTCGGGGGCGTCCGGCACCAGGGTCACCTGGTCGGGCACGACCTCGCAGACCAGGGCGGTGAAGGAGCCGGTCGGATTGCCTTCGATGTTGAATTCGGTGCCCAGGGCGGGACGCAGGGCGCGCACGTCGCTGTAGCGGATGTGCCGCTCGTCCGGACGGGGGTGGACGGTGATTCCCTCGGCACCGAAACGTTCGATGTCGAGCGCGGCCTTGAGTACGTCCGGCGTGTTGCCGCCGCGGGCGTTGCGCAGGGTGGCGATTTTGTTGATATTGACGCTCAGTCTAGTCATTTTATTGTGGGTTACTCGCTCACAAAAGTAAGCATTTCTGTAGAAATATTGTAAATTAAATGCTAAATTTGGAGCCCGAATGAAACTGGCCTGCTATATCAAGAAGGACCGGCTCCGGGGGGACTCCCGCGTGGAGGCTCTTCTGGAGCGGCTCTGCGCCTCCGGACACCGGCTGAACACCGTGTCCCGGACGTCCGACTTCCTCCCGGAAACGGACGCGCTGCTGAGTCTGGGCGGCGACGGGACCTTCCTGTCGGCGGCCCGGTTGGCCGTCCCCGCGGGCGTGCCTGTGCTCGGGGTCAATTTCGGCCGCCTCGGCTTCCTGTCCGAGAACGACCCGGACCGGGTCGCGGAAGCACTCTCGGCCGGCGATTTCCGGATCGAGGAGCGCGAGTTGCTGCAGGTCGGCTGTCCTGACCTGCCGGGCGAAACGTTCTGGCCCTATGCGCTGAACGAGATGAGCGTCTCGCGTGTGAGCGCTTCGATGCTCGGCGTGGACGTGGACGTGGACGGGGAGCGGCTGCCGACCTATTGGGCGGACGGCCTGCTGGTGGCCACGAGCTCCGGCTCCACGGCCTACAGCCTGAGTGTCGGCGGTCCGATCTGCCTGCCGGAGACCAAAGTTTTCATCGTGGCTCCGATCTCGCCGCACAACCTCAACGTGCGTCCGCTCATCGTGCCCGAGACGTCCCGGCTGACGATTACGCTCCGCTCGCGCGACGACCGGGCGCTCCTGTCGGTGGACAACCGCAATTGCGCGGTCCCGGCCGGGGCCCGGATTGAAGTCTGTGCCGCCCCGATGCGCCTGCGGCGCCTGCGGCTCGGACAGTCCAATTTCATCAACGCCCTGCGAACCCGCCTGCTCTGGGGCGAAGACGTCAGGAACAGCAGCAACCACGACGAATGACAGCATCTATGCAAGCACCGGACAAACTTCCGACACACGTGTCCATCATCATGGACGGCAACGGCCGCTGGGCCAGGGAACGGGGAAAAGAAAGGGTATATGGACATTTCGAAGGGGTCGAGAGCGTCCGTGCCGTGATGGAAGCGGCCGTGGACTGGAAAATCCCATACGTGTCTTTTTTCGCTTTTTCGGAGGAAAACTGGGGCCGTCCGGACGCCGAGGTGCAGACCCTGATGGAACTGATGGGCCGCGCCATGCTCGGCGAACTCGACAACTTCCAGGAACATGACGTGCGGTTCATGGTGCTGGGCAACCGCGCCCGCCTGTCCGACGCGCTCAACGCCGATATCGACAGGGTGGTGTCCGCCACGGCCGCCAATACGGGGCTCACGATGATCCTCTTCCTGAGCTACAGCGGCCGCTGGGATATCCTGCAGGCGGCGGAAAAGATGGCACACGATTTGATTGAACATCCCGGGCACCCGGTGCGGCCGGAAGATTTCAGCCGTTGCCTCGTGACCGCGGACATCCCGGATCCGGACTTGCTGATCCGCACCTCGGGGGAACAGAGAATCAGCAATTACCTGCTTTGGCAGACGGCATACACCGAGTTTGTATTTACCGATACGCTCTGGCCCGACTTCCGCAAGGAAGCCTTCCGGGATGCGTTGATGCAGTATGCGGCGCGGGACCGGCGTTTCGGAAAAATCAAATAATTGGGTATATTTGCACATTTATCGAATGAAAATGAAAATAGGACGGATTCTGACCCTTCTGACGCTGCTGCTTGCACCGGTGATTTCCCGGGCGCAGGACGGCGGGGCGGAAGTGGACTACAACCATCCGCAGAAATATATCATCGCGGGGATTTCGGTCGAGGGAAACACGGTCTTCAGTGACCAGCAGATCATCAATCAGACCGGCATGCACGAGGGGATGGAAGTGACCGTCCCGAGCGACGACATTTCCAGCGTGGTCCGGCGCCTGTTCCAGCAACGCTACTTCGAGGATGTGTCCGTCGAGATCGACAGCCTGAGCGCCCGGCGCGATTCCGCCTGGTTCAAGATCCGCGTCCTGGAGCGGCCCCGCGTGTCCCGCTGGTCTTTCAGCGGGGTGAAGTCGGGCGAGCGCAAGGATCTCGAGGAGCGGCTGAACCTCCGGCGTGGCGGCGAGTTCTCCGAATATGTGGAAAAGACCTCCTCCGACATCATCAAGCGCTACTTCGCCGAGAAGGGCTTCCTGCTCTGCGAGGTCAAAGCCGAGGTGCAGCGCGATACCATGGTCAGGAACGCCATCCGCGTCAACTTCGCCGTGGACAAGGGCCAGAAGGTCCGCATCAAGGAAATCAACTTCATCGGCAACGAGCACATCAAGGATTTCAAGCTGGCACGCTCGATGAAGAAGACCAAGTCCAACAAGATCTACAACTTTTTCCATAGCAAAAAGTTCAACGAGAAAGAATACCGCAACGACAAGAAGCTGGCCGTGAGCGCCTTCAATGAGGCGGGCTACCGCGACGCCCGGCTCGTGCGCGACTCCATCTACTACGTGGAGCCGGGCCGGCTCGGCATCGACCTCGTGTTCGAGGAGGGCGACAAATATTACTTCCGGGACGTGACCTGGACCGGCAACTCCGTGTACGCTTCGAACACGTTGAATGAGGTGCTCGGCATCAGCAAGGGCGACGTGTACGACGTGGTCACGATGGAGAAGCGACTCTACGGCGGCGGCAAGCAGAATGAGCTGGACATCACCAAGCTATACCGGGACAACGGTTTCCTTTTCTTCCAGATCAACCCCGTCGAGACCAATATCCAGAACGACTCCGTGGACGTGGAGCTCCGGATTTCCGAGGGCAAGCAGGCCACGCTCAACAACATCATCATCAACGGCAACGACCTGACCAACGAAAAGGTCGTCCGCCGGCAGCTCTTCACCCGTCCGGGCTACCTGTTCAGCCAGTCCGACTTCGAGCGGTCCATCCGCGAAATTGCCTCGCTGGGCCAGTTCGACCCGGAAGCGATCATGAAGGAAGGAGGCTACAGCGTCATCCCCAACCAGCTCGACAACACGGTGGACCTGGTTTACAACGTCACCGAGAAACCGTCCTCCCAGCTGGAAGTTTCCGGCGGCTGGGGCGGCCGGACCTTCGTGGCGACCGTGGGTGTAGCGTTCAACAACTTCTCCACGCACCGCCTGTTTGACAAGGGGGCGTGGCGGCCGGTCCCGCTCGGCGACGCACAGAACCTCGCTTTCCGTTTCCAGACCAACGGTACGTATTACACCGCCCTCACGGCGAGTTTCACGGAACCCTGGCTCTTCGGCAAGAAGCCTACGTCGCTCAGTCTGAGCGCCTATTTTACCCGCCAGACGAACTCCTACCTTGCGCTCAACATTCTCAGCCACGACCGTGAGATGCAGGTGTATGGTTTTTCCGCCTCGCTGGGTTCGCGTCTGAAATGGCCGGACAATTATTTCGTCCTCTACAACGGTCTCAACTGGCAGACTTACAACCTGAACAACTGGTACTCCGGCTACTTCATCATCGACGACGGCGTCACGCACAACATCAACTATACGATCAGCCTGATCCGCAACTCCACCGACCAGCAGATCTACCCGCGCATGGGCTCGGAATTCGCCTTCTCGCTGCAGCTGACCCCGCCCTTCTCCCTGTTCCGCAAGTATGATTTCGACGAGAACGGCAACAAGGTGCCCGTCAAGAGCTGGAAAGACGTCAACTACGACAACTGGGCCGGCCGCGACCGCTACAAGTGGATCGAATACCACAAGTGGAAGTTCTCCGCGACCACCTACAGCCGGCTCATCGGAGACCTCGTGCTGATGACGCGCGCACAGTTCGGCTATCTGGGCTATTACAACCGCAAATGGGGCTACTCCCCGTTCGAGAGTTTTCTCGTGGGCGGCGACGGCATGTCGGGCTACTACTCCTATGGAACGGAGGTGATTGCGTTGCGCGGCTATGAGAACAATTCCCTCACGCCGACCCTGCCGTCGCAGTACAATTCGAACGGCTTCGCCTATGCCGGCAATGTCTATGACAAGTTCACCGTGGAGCTGCGCTATCCGGTGATCCTGCAACCTTCTTCCACCATTTACGCGCTGGCGTTCCTGGAGGGTGGCAACTGCTGGTCCGACATCCGGGAGTTCAATCCTTTTCAGATCAAACGCAGCGCTGGCGTGGGAGTTCGCATCTTCTTACCGATGGTGGGCCTGCTCGGCGTCGACTGGGGCTACGGATTTGACGGGCCGGAAGGGTCGAAGAGCCAGTTCCACTTCGTGATCGGACAACAGTTTTAACGAAAGTTGACAACATTTTAATTTTACTTTGATATGAAAAAAATTCTTTTGATTGCTGCTACTGCCTTTGCCGCAGTGACTGCTTTCGCCCAGCCGAAGTTCGCACACGTGAATTCCACCGAGCTTGTCCAGCTCTGCCCCGAGATGGACAAGGCGCGCGAGACGATGACCGCCGCGAGCAACGAAGCCCAGGAGACTTTCAATGATATGCAGGCGGAGTTCAACAGCAAGTACCAGACCTATCAGTCCAAGGGCAGCACCTGGACCCAGGCCATCCGCGAGAGCAGGGAGAAGGAGCTGACCGAGATCCAGCAGCGTCTTCAGGAGTTCTCCCAGACCGTCCAGATGGAGCTCCAGCAGCAGCAGGAGCAGCTGATGCAGCCCATCTACCAGAAGGTGAACGAGGTCGTCCAGGACCTGGCCAAGAAGGGTGGCTACATCTATGTTTTTGATGTCCAGTCCCTGCTCTTCGTCGATGAAACGCAGAGCTATGACTTGACGCCTGAAGCCCGCAAGGCCCTGAACATCCCGGCTGACCGGACGCTTGAGTCCCTCGCCGCCGAGCTCCAGGCCCAGCAGGCCGCCCAGCAGTAACAGCGCCCCGAAAAGCTGGCCGATTGTCACTCCGAGCGAAGCGAAGAGTCTGTTGGCCAGCTTTCTTTGATTAACCTGAACCACATTACCACACACTAAAACATAATGATGCAACACAAAGTCGTTGACGCCAAGGATGTTGTAATCAGATTCGCAGGAGATTCAGGTGATGGCATGCAGCTCACCGGGTCTCTTTTTGCGGACATGTCCGCCATCTATGGCAATGGACTTTCCACGTTCCCGGACTACCCGGCCGAGATCCGTGCCCCGCACGGGACGGTCTCGGGCGTATCCGGTTTTCAGGTACATATCGGCAGCGGGAAGGTCTCCACGCCCGGAGACTTCTGCGACCTGCTGGTGGCCATGAACCCCGCCGCCCTCAAGGCGAACGCCCGGTGGTGCAAGCGCCATGCGATGATCCTCGTGGACGAGGACGCCTTCGACGAGGCGGGCATGAAGAAGGCCGGGTTCGCCACGGACAACCCCTTCCTGGAGCTTGGGGTCGAGGACCGCACGCTCATCGCCGCGCCGATCACGACGCTGACCCAGGAGAGCCTCAAGGACAGCGGGATGGACAACAAGGCCATCCTCAAGTGCAAGAACATGTTCACCCTGGGCATGGCCTGCTACATCTACAACCGCCCGCTGGAATACATCTACGCCTATCTGGAAAAGAAATTCGCCCGGAAGCACCCCGAGGTGATCGAGCCCAACAAGAAAGTGCTTTTTGACGGTTTCAACTACGCCGCCAACATCCAGGCGATCGCCAATACCTACACGATCGCCCCGGCGGAGCATCTGGAGAAGGGTACCTACCGCAACATCACGGGCAACCAGGCCACGGCCTGGGGCCTGCTGGCCGCTTCCGAGAAGTCGGGCCTGTCGCTCTTCTGCGGTTCCTATCCGATCACGCCGGCCACCGCCATTCTCGAGGAGCTGGCGCTCCACAAGAGCCTGGGCGCCAAGACGCTGCAGGCCGAGGACGAGATTGCGGGCATCTGCACGGCCATCGGCGCCGCCTACGCCGGCAACCTTGCCGTCACGACCACGTCTGGTCCGGGACTTTCCCTGAAGTCCGAAGCGATGGGACTCGCCGTGATGGCTGAACTCCCGCTGGTGGTCATCGACGTGCAGCGCGGCGGTCCCTCGACGGGCCTGCCGACGAAGACGGAGCAGTCCGACCTGAACCAGGCCCTGTACGGTCGCAACGGCGAATGTCCGATGGCGGTCGTGGCGGCGCATTCGCCGGCCCACTGCTTCGACGCGGCTTTCCAGGCCGCGAAAATCGCCCTCGCACGTGCCCTTGCGGGCAATCCAGACGTTCTTCTTCTCGACGAAGTGACCGCTCCGCTCGACGAACTCTCGCAGGAGAAGGTGACACGGATGC
Organism: uncultured Bacteroidales bacterium; assembly: GCA_905235775.1. Lineage (GTDB taxonomy): Bacteria > Bacteroidota > Bacteroidia > Bacteroidales > UBA932 > Cryptobacteroides. The sequence goes on from CAJOMY010000061.1 coordinate 9,241, forward strand.
TGGATAAAGAATGCCGCGATAAGACAATTATCTCGATCAGCCACCGCCTACCAGCAGTCCGCAATATGGATCGACTTGTCGTCATGGAGTCCGGTCATATCGTTCAAGAGGGGAGATACGACGAGCTTGCGGCCAAGCCAGGTCTCTTCGCTTCTCTCGTCGCCCGTGAGACGGGCACTGTTCCAGCTGGAGAGACGCATTCTGATGTACCTACTGGTAGGGCGGCTTGTCCTCAACCCGCCACGTCCGTCGCCACATCCGATGAACAACGCA
>CAJOMY010000062.1 GCA_905235775.1 uncultured Bacteroidales bacterium
CGACTGTTGGACAGGACCGCAGGGCCTGGCCAAAAAGGAGGAGTTAGCCGTCCAGCAACCAAGGCGGACAGCCCCGCCCTTTCCCGACGTCAGCCCGAACACCCCTGGACCACCCGGACAACTTACAAAAAGAGGATGACCTCAAAGTCCATTGGACTTATTAGTCATCCCCTTTACAGATGCAGGAGGAAAAGCTATTTCGCAGCCTGTTGGCGACTGCGCCACAGCGCAGACATCTCCTCGAGGGTCTTGCCCTTCGTCTCGGGGACCAGCCGCCAAACGAAGAAGGCAGCGACCAGGCACATCGCGCAGTAGAGCCCGTAGGTGAAAGCCGGACTCCAGGTGTAAAGCGGCACGAAGGTGGAACTCACGATGAAGTTCGAAATCCACTGGAAGGCCACGGCGATCGCCACGGCGGTGCCACGGATCGTGTTCGGGAATATCTCGGAGATGAGTACCCAGCAGATCGGACCCCAGCTGAACATGAAGGAAGCGGAGTAGATCATGATGCTGAGTACGCCGACGATGCCGGGCACGCCCTCGACAGCATCCGCCAGGGCCACACCGAGGGCGCCCAGGGCCATGCCCAGGGAGCCCGTGATCAGCAGCGGCTTGCGGCCGAGCTTCTCCACGGTGAAAATGGCGACCAGCGTGAAGCTGATGTTCACGATGCCCATCATGACGGTCTGCGTCATCGGATTGCCCATGCCCATCGACTCGAAGATGCGCGGCGCGAAATACAGCACGGCATTGATGCCGACAAACTGCTGGAACACGCTGAGCATGCAGCCGATGAAGATGACGATGAAGCCATAGGCCATGAGCTTCTCCTTCTTCTCCACGACGGTGTTCTTGATGTCGGCGAGAATCTGGGAAGCGGCGGTGGAGCCGTTGATGCGGGACAGCACCTGCAGGGCCTTGTCGTCCTGGCCGGACATCACGAGGTAACGCGGCGTCTCCGGGACGAGCAGGATCAGCAGGGTAAAGAGACCCGCCGGCACGCACTCGGAGCCGAACATCAGACGCCAGCCCACCTGGTTCGTCCACTCGACGATGGCGGGATCATTCTTGTGCGACTGCAGGATGAGGAAGTTCACGAAATACACGACCAGCTGGCCGAAGATGATCGCGAACTGGTTCCAGGACACCAGCGTACCGCGTTTGTTGGCCGGGGCCACTTCGGCGATGTACATCGGGCAGATGGCGGAAGCCATGCCGACGCCGATGCCGCCGAGCACGCGATAGAGGTTGAACGCCACCCAGAGGGACTGGGAAGGGACGCCCTTCGGGAAGAACAGGAACTCCGGGTAGTAGGAACCGGCCGCGCTCAGGAAGAAGCAGACACCTGCGAAGAACAGGCTCTTCTTGCGTCCGAACTTGCCGGCGAACAGACCGGAGAGCGCACTGCCGATGATGCAGCCGATCAGTGCGCTGGAGGAGGTGAAGCCGTGAAGGAACTTGGTGTATTCGAAGTCTGAGGCGCCCTCGAAGAACGCCTGCAGACCTCGTTCTGCACCGGAAATCACGGCCGTATCATATCCGAACAGCAGGCCGCCCAGCACGGCGACGAGCACGATCGAGAACAGATACGCACCAGATCCTTTGTCTTGCGAAGCAGCCATTACTTAGCGTAAAGGTTCAGAAGGGTTTCGTACAGCTCCTGCTTGCCGGAAGCGACCTTCGGCTCGCCGTTCTTCTTGGCATAGTCGTAGAGCTCCTCGAGCGTGGCCTTGCCTTCCTCGAACTTCTTGCCGAGACCGCTGTCAAAGGAAGCGTAGCGCTCCTCGACCATCTTGCAGATGGGGCTGTCGGAGAGCACGGAGGCGGCGTTGAGCAGGGCGTGGGCCATGGCGTCCATGGCGCTGATGTGGGCGATGAAGATGTCCTCCGGGTCGGTGGAGGAACGGCGGAGCTTGGCGTCGAAGTTGGTGCCGCCGTCCTTGAAACCGCCATTGCGGATGATCTGCATCATGGCCTGGGTGAGCTCGTACGGGTCCACCGGGAACTGGTCGGTATCCCAGCCGTTCTGGGCGTCGCCACGGTTGGCGTCGATGCTGCCCAAGAAACCGTTGTCGACGGCCACGGTGAGCTCGTGCTCGAAGGTGTGGCCGGCGAGGGTGGCGTGGTTGACCTCGATGTTCACCTTGAAATCCTTGTCAAGACCGTTGGCGCGCAGGAAACCGATCACCGTCTCGGTGTCGACGTCGTACTGGTGCTTGGTCGGCTCCATCGGCTTCGGCTCGATGAGGAAAGTGCCCTTGAAACCATTGGCACGGGCATAGTCGCGGGCCGCGGTGAGCATCTTGGCGAGGTGGTCCTTCTCGCGCTGCATCTGGGTGTTCAGCAGGCTGTAGTAGCCCTCACGGCCGCCCCAGAACACATAACCGGTGCCGCCCAGCTTGATGGTGGCGTCGATGGCGTTCTTGATCTGGAGCGCGGCGCGGGCGACCACGTCGAACTGCGGGTTGGTGGCGGCGCCGTTCATGTAGCGCTTGTTGCCGAACACATTGGCGGTACCCCACAGGTTCTTGATGCCGGTCGCTTTCTGCTTCTCGAGGAGATAGTCCGTGATGTCCTTCATGCGGGCCTCATACTCGGCGATATCCTCGGTGTCCTCCACCAGGTCGATATCGTGGAAGCAATAATACTCGATGCCCAGCTTCTGCATGATCTCGAAGCCGGCGTCGGCCTTCTCGCGGGCGCGGGCATAGGGGCAGTCGGCCTTGTCCCACTCATAGCTGCGGGTCTGGCCGCCGAACGGGTCGCCGGACGCCTGACCGAGGGTGTGCCACCAGGCCATCGCGAACTTGAGCCAGTCCTTCATCTTCTTGCCGCAGACGATCTGCTCGGCATTGTAATAATGGAAAGCGAGGGGATTCTTGGAATCCTGGCCTTCGAACTTGATTTTCCCTATACCAGGGAAGTACTCTTTGTTTGCCATAATAAAATGATTGATAATTAATTATTTGAGAGTATTTTCAACTTCCTTGCACCAGCGGCCGTAAGCATCCTCGAGCGGCTGCTTCCAGGCACGCTCCGGCTCGATGACGTCCAGCCGCGTCAGGGTGGAGAACGCCTCCGGGGCGCTCTTGTAAATGCCCGCACCGAGGGCGGCGCCGCGGGCGGCGCCCAACGAACCGTCGGTGTCGAACAGCTCGATATGCGCGTCGCACAGCGTGGCGAGCGTCGAGCGGAACAGCGGGCTGAGGAACATGTTGGCCTTGCCGGCGCGGATCACGTCCGGCTTCAGGCCGAGGCCCTTCATGATATCGATGCCGTAGCGGAACGAGAACGCGATGCCCTCCTGGATGGCGCGCAGCAACTGCGTCCGGCCATGGCGCACCAGGTCGATGCCCACCATGCGGGCATGCGTGGACGCATTGGCGAGGACGCGCTCGGCGCCGTTGCCGAAGGGCAGCACCAGCAGGCCGTCGGAGCCGGCGGGAGCCGTCGCGGCCACCTCGTTCATCTGCGAGTAGGACAGGTCCGGGAAGAAATGGCGGTGCGCCCAGGCGTTCATGATGCCGGTGCCGTTGATGCACAGCAGCACGCCCATGCACGGATCCGGAGAGTCGGTGACATGCAGGAAGGTGTTCACGCGGGACTGCGGATCGGCCTTCGGCACGTCCGTCACGCCGTACACCACGCCGCTGGTGCCCGCCGTCGCGGCGATTTCGCCCGGCTTCAGGACATCCAGCGAAAAGGCGTTGTTCGGCTGGTCGCCGGCGCGGTACGATACCGGCGTGCCGGCCGGGATGCCCAGCTCCTGCTGGATCGCGGCCGTCGTGTGCGCCTGCACGCCAAGCGCCGGAACCACTTCGGCGAACTTGTCCGCTTCGATGCCGTAATAGTCGGCCACGAAGTCGGCGCGGCGATTCTCCTTGAAATCCCAGAGTATGCCTTCGGACAGGCCCGTGGCGGTGGTCGTAACCTCGCCGGTCAGGCGGTAGGCGATGTAGTCGCCCGGAAGCATGAATTTCCAGATCCTGGCATAGATGTCCGGCTCGTTCCGCTTCACCCAGGCCAGCTTGGATGCCGTGAAATTGCCCGGCGAGTTCAGCAGGTGCTCCATGCAGTGCTCATAGCCAATCCCCTTGAGGGCTTCGGCGCCCGTCTCGACGGCGCGGGAGTCGCACCAGATGATGGCGTCGCGCACCGGGTTCACATCTTTGTCAACGGCCACCAGGCCGTGCATCTGGTAGGAGATGCCGATGGACGCCACCTGCGACATGTCGAAGCCGGCAGCGGCCATTTCGCGGATGCCGGCGCACATATATTCCCACCAGGATCTGGGGTCCTGTTCGGCCCAGCCTTTACGGATGGCCTTGATCGGCGCTTCCGTTTTGGGGTTCGTAGCAGAGCTGATACACTTGCCGCCTGCGATGTCCAGCAGAGCGACCTTGACGGATGAAGATCCGACGTCAATTCCCAATGAGTACATTTCTCAGATTTGTTTCAAGTAGCCAAATTTAGGAAAAATTATTATATTTGCACCGTGGTTGAGTTAAATTTGTCGCTCAAAGCATTTAGAAATTGATTCAATCGCACACCTGGCAGGATTAGCACATCGGTAGTGCATTGGCTTCCCAAGCCAAGGAGGAGGGTTCGACTCCCTTATCCTGCTCCAAAGTCCGGCCGGCAGCGCCGGACTTTATCGTTCAGCCATGCAGCAAAAAGAGAAAATCCGACAGATGTTCGACGGGATCGCTCCCGGCTACGACCGCCTCAACCACCTGATGTCCCTCGGCGTGGACCGCAGCTGGCGCCGCCGTGCCCTGCGCGAAATCGTCACGCCGGGGCAGCCGCAGCGCATCCTCGACATCGCCTGCGGCACCGGCGACTTCAGCCTCGCCATCGCGCGCCGCATGCATGCCGACAGCCGCATCACGGGCCTGGATCTCTCCGAAGGCATGCTGGCCGTGATGCGGGAGAAAGTGGCCCGTGAGGGCCTGCAGGACAGGATCTCCTGCGAGCAGGGGGACAGCGAGGCGATGCGCTTCGCCGACGGCAGCGTCGACTGCGCCGCCATCGCCTTCGGCATCCGCAATTTCGAACACCGCGAAGCAGCGCTGCGGGAGGTCCTGCGCGTGCTTCGTCCCGGCGGCCGCCTGGTCATCCTGGAGCTCTCCGTCCCGGAGAACCGTCTCCTGCGATGGGTGTACAATCTTTATTTCATGCACTTCGTGCCCTGGATCGGCGCACGGGTCTCCGGCGACAAGGCCGCCTACAAGTACCTCCCGGCTTCGGTGCAGGCTTTCCCGGGCCGGCGCGAATGGACGGCCATCATGACGCGCTGCGGCTACGCGAATGTCCGCCACCGCGCCTTCACCTTCGGCCTCTGCCGGATGTATGTCGGAGAAAAGAAAAGCTAGAGGATCCGGCCCACGCCGGCCAGCAGGGCGAACAGGAAGGTGCCCATCACCAGCAGCGGGAGCATCGGATCCAGCGCCCGGTCTTCCCGGGACCACACGCCCCTGAGGTGCTGGACGAAAGTCCCCAGCGAGCACACATACAGGAAATCCAGCCAGCTCTCCGCCGTCTGCACGGCAAAGACCGTCATCAGCACCCAGCCCGCCGCGATCAGCACCGTCTGATAGATGCGCGCGCGGTGCAAGCCCAGCCGCAAGGCGACGGTGGTACGCGTAGCGGCGTCCGTCTTCATGTCACGGATGTTGTTGACATTCAGCACCCCCACACTGAAACAGCCGATGGCTGAGGCCGGAAGCAGAAGGCGCCAGTCCCAGTCCAGGCAAGTCAGGAAGTATCCCCCGCAAACGGTCGCCAGCCCGAAGAAGACGAAGACAAAAATATCTCCGAGCCCGCGGTAGCCGTAGGGATTTTTGCCCAGGGTATAGTGCATCGCCGCCCAGACGGCGGCGGCCCCGAGCATGAGAAATGCGGGCGGCAGCGGCGCGAAGAGCGTTCCAAAGGCGCTCCATACCATCCCGAAGCCCAGCAGGCAGGACAATGCGGCGAAACAGCCGATCAAGCGTTTCATTTCGGGAACGGTCATTTCCCCGTCCTGGATGGAATAGTGGATACCCTGCCGGTCGGAGCGGTCCGTACCGGACAGGGTATCCCCCAATTCATTCGAGAGGTTGCTCAGAATCTGCAGGCTGACCGTCGTCAGGGCCAGCAAGATGACCGTCAGGAAACTGAAATCATGGTCCCTGACCGCCAGCAGCACGCCCAGCGCCACGCCGGAGAGCGAGAGCGGGAGCGTGCGCAGGCGCATCGATCGGAAGCAGGCCTTCGCCGTCATCCTAATAGCCGAAAATCTCCTCCAGGCTCACTACCTGCACGGGGCCGAGCGTGGAAAGGTACCGGGAGTCCATGTCCCGGATGTCGCCCAGGATGGCGTGGGTGTAGGTGCGGTCCTTGACCCACTCGCGTTGGGTAGCCACCACATCCTCGAGCGTCATGCCCTGCACCTGCCCGAAGACGGCCTTGTCGGTGGGCTCGGACAGGCCGAGGCGCCGGCAGGCCTGGTAGCTGCGCAGGACGTTCATCCCGGTGGTACGCTGCGTGCGCATGCGGCTGATCAAGGCGTCCTTGGCCACGGAGAAGGCCGCCTCGGACAAGGGCATGTCGTTGATGATCTGCGTGAATGCCTCCCCCGCCTGGCGCAGCTTGTCATTCTGCGTGGCGATATAGGCGGTGAAGGAATAACTGCCGTCGGCGAAGGACGGGGCAGCCAGGCGCGCCCGGGCCGTATAGGCCAGGCCGCGGGCCTCGCGCATCTCCTGGAAGACGATGGCGTTCATGCCGCTGCCGAAGTACTCGTTGAACAGGGCCACTCCGGCGGCATGGGACGCATCGAAGGTCTCTCCCCGGTCGGAAAAGCGCGTGTACTGCAACTGTTTGGCGTCATACTGCGCCAGCACGACGCGGTTCGCCGGCGTGGTCTGAAGGACCGCATGCCGCTCGGGCAGCATCCGGGCACCTTCGGCCACATGGTGATTTTCCGCCAGGATGCCCTTCAGCTCCTGCTCCGAAGCGGGGCCGTAGTAGAGCAATTCGTGGCCCTGGTCGAAAACCTCGCGCACCTTGGCGAGCAGCTCCTCGGAAGTCAGGGACAGGAGACGGGCGTCGCTCAAGGCGGAGGCGCGGACATACTCGGGGCCGTACTGGATATAATTGGTCAGCGCGGCGGCGCAGGAACCCTGCGAGCGCTTGGCGTCGGAGCGGCTCTTCAGCAGGTCGGCCTTGAGGTTGGCGAGGATCGCCTCGTCAGGCACGGCGTTCCGCACCAGGTCCTCGACGATGCGCAGGGCCTCGGGCAGGTTCTCATTCAGGCCGCGGATGCTGAAGGAACTCTGGAAAGCTCCGGCACCGGCGCTGAAAGAGCAGCCCAGGGCATACATCCGGGAGGCGATCCGGGCGGAACTCATCTCGGGCGTACCGAGGTAGGACAGGTAGTCGAATGCCACGCCCAGGGCGGGATCCTGCTGCGTACCGCAATTGTATACACCGTTCAGCATGAAGATGTCGTTGATCTCGTTGTGCTTGTAAAGCACCTCGGAGCCCGGCGCCAGGGTGAAGCGGGACATGTCCTTGTCGAAGTCCACGAACACCGGCTCGATGGGTTTCACCTGCGAGTTCTGGATCTCGGCGAGGAAAGCGCTCGTCTTGTCGCGGTTGGTCACGATCGGAGTGATCTTCGGAGCGGAGATCTTCTGGATGGTCTTGTCCTCCCCCTGACGCTTGTAGACCACGGCGTAGGCCTGCTCGCCCAGGTATTCGTTGGCGAAGGCCACGACATCTTCCTTGGTCACGGCGGCGAGCCGGTCAAGCTCCTTACAGGCATCCTTCCAGTCGATGCCGTCGATGAAGGCATTCACGAACTGGCGGGCACGGGCGCTGTTGCTTTCCAGCTGGCGCATCTTGCTGAGCTTGATGTTGTTGAGCGTAGCTTCCAGGATCGACTCGTCGAAGTCGCCGCTGCGGAGCCGGGCCACTTCGGCGAGGACCAGGTCGCGCACCTCCTCCAGGCTCTGTCCCTGCTTGGGGGCGCCCATCAGCATGAAGGCTCCGTAGTCCGGCTGGCTCTGATAGCCGCCATAAACCGCCAGGGCTTTCTGCTGCTGATTGATATCGAGATCCAGCAGGCCGGCCTGTCCGTTATAGAGGATGGAGCCGGCCATCTCGGCCACGGCGGCCGTCTTGAGGTCGGACGCACCGGGCAGGCGCCAGGCAATGGTGAGATCCTCGGCTTCCAGGCCATAGACATCGCGCACGACGGGCGTGGTGATCGGCGCCTCGGCCTCATACTTGAGCACGGGTACGGACGGATTCGGCTCCCAGTCGCCGAAATACTTCTCGATGGCGGCCACCATCTCGTCCGGGTCGAAGTCGCCGGCCACGCACACGGCTATGTTGTTGGGGACATAGTAGTTGGCCAGGTGCTTCTTGATATTGGTGATGGAAGGGTTCTTCAGGTGTTCCTGCGTGCCGATGGTGGTCTGCTGGCCGTAGGGATGGTGCGGGTAGAGCGCCCGGGCCATGGCTTCGTAGACTTTCTCGCCGTCGCGGGTCAGGGTCATGTTCTTCTCCTCATAGACGGTCTCGAGCTCGGTGTGGAAGCCGCGGACCACCAGATGGCGGAAGCGGTCGGCCTGGATCCGGGCCCAGTTGTCGATCTGGTTGGAGGGGATGTCTTCCGTGTAAACAGTCTCGTCGTCGGAAGTCCAGGCGTTGGTGCCGGAGGCGCCGATAATAGCCATCAGCTTGTCATACTCGTTGGGAATGGCGAGCTTGGAGGCCTCGTAACTGACGGAATCGATCTGGTGATAGATGGCCAGCCGCTCCGCCTCGTCCGTGGTCTTGCGGTAGACCTCGAACAGACGTTCGATCTCGTCGAGCATGGGCTTTTCGGCTGCATAATCGACCGTACCGAACTGCTCGGTACCCTTGAACATGATATGCTCGAGGTAGTGGGACATGCCCGTGGTCTCGGACGGATCGTTCTTGCTGCCCACCTTGACCGCGATGTAGGTCTGGATGCGGGGCTGCTCCTTGTTCACGGACATGTAGATTTTCAGTCCGTTGTCGAGCGTGTAGATCTTGGCTTGCAGCGCATCGCCGGGCACGGACTCATAGCGCTTGCAGGAAGGCGCCGCAACCAGGAGGATGGCGGCGAGAGTCAAAATAAGTGATTTATTCATCATGATAAGTGAGTAATAGTCCAACCAACTGCACAAAAATACGAAAAATTCCGCTGATCGAATTTGCAATTTTCCCAAAAACTCGCTAATTTAGCGACGAAGTTTTTCATAGTTTAAGTTTAGGTTAAGTAACGGGTCCGTCGCAGGGATGCAACGGGCCCGTGAATTTCATACGGGAGCGGGATGTCGGCATAATTGTAATCGGTAACTTTGTTTCCCCGAATTTTCGCAAAGTTAATTCCCCGGTTTAGAGAGGGAAAAAAAGCATTCATATCTTTGTAAATGACGAAAAAT
>CAJOMY010000063.1 GCA_905235775.1 uncultured Bacteroidales bacterium
GGGCGGCGCCACGATGATCCGCTACCCGATGGCGGGGATGGCCTCCGAGCACATCTCCGTATGCGTCACGGACCTGGAGGGGAACATCCTTTCCACCCTGCAGGTGGATGATTTCGGCGACGAAGAGCGCTACCTCACCAACGTGACCTGGTCGCCGGACAGCAAATACATCTTCGTGCAGGTCCTGGCGCGCAACCAGCATTGGATGAACCTCAATATGTACCGCTCCGACGACGGCCGCTTCGTGCGCACCATCCTCTCCGAGAGCAACGACGCCTGGGTGGAGCCGCTCGACCCGCTTTACTTCCTGCAGGGCAGCTACGAGTTCCTCTACCGCACCGACAACCGCGACGGCTGGCGCAATCTCTACCGCTGCGACACGCTCGGACGTGTGGAGCGCATCACCCCGGTGGACGCCGACGTGGCCTACGTCGCCAACGACGGCAAATACGTCTATTACACGTCCGCGGAGGTTTCCCCCATCGAGAACCACCTCTTCCGCGTGCGGCTGGGCAGGAAAAATGGCATCCAGGGCAAGCCGAAGCGCCTCACCCCCGAGGCGGGCTGGCACCAGGTCTCGCTCTCGCCCGACTGCAGCAAGTTCATCGACCGCTATTCTTCCTTCAACGTCCCGGGCGTCACACAGGTGCGCAGCACGGACGGCAAGCTGCTGGAGACCGTTCTCACCGCCCTCGATCCGCTGGACGAATACGCCCAGTGCCGCGTGGAGCTGGGCACCACGCCCTCCGCCGACGGGCAGTTCGACAACTACTACCGCCTCTACTATCCCCGCGGCTTCGACCCGTCGAAGAAATATCCCCTGCTCGTCTACGTCTACGGCGGCCCGCACTCGCAGATGGTCAACAACTCCTGGCTCGGCGGCATCCGGATGTGGGAAATGCTGATGGCCCAGCGCGGCTACGTCGTCTATGTGCAGGACAACCGCGGCACGCAGAACCGCGGCGCAGCCTTCGAGAAGGCCATCAACCGGCGCTGCGGCACGGCCGAAGCCGAAGACCAGATGGCCGGCATCCGCGCGCTGCTGGACCGCGCCCCCTGGATCGACCGCAGCCGCATCGGCGTGCATGGCTGGAGCTACGGCGGCTTCATGACCCTGTCGCTCGCCACGCGCAACCCCGGCTTCTTCAAGGCGGCCGTGGCGGGCGGGCCCGTCATCGACTGGCAGTGGTATGAAGTCATGTACGGAGAACGCTATATGGACACGCCCCAGACCAACCCGGACGGCTTTGCCGAGGCTTCGCTGATCCCGCGCGCGAAGGACCTCACGGGCCGCGTGCTCATCTGCCAGGGGCTCCTGGACGGCACCGTCGTGCCGCAGCACTCGCTCAGTTTCGTGCAGGCCTGCATCGAGGCGGGCGTGCCGGTCGACTGGTTCCCCTACCCGCTCGACGAGCACAACATGCGCGGCAAGGCGCGCGTACACCTCTACGAGAAAATTACCGACTACTTCGAAACTTTCCTATGAGAAGAATCCTGACTGCCGCCCTGGCCCTGCTGCTGGCCGCCTCGCCGCTGCTTGCGCAGAAGAAAGCGGAGACCAAGCTGTACGACAAGACCCTCGCGAAGCCCTCCGTGGAGGCCTTCGACAAGTTCCTGAAGAAATACCCGTCCTCCGTCTATGCGCCCGACATCCTGGCGCGCAAGGATACCCTGCTGAACATCTCGCCTTATGACGGGGCGCAGGCGGCCGCGATCGCGGGGCCGCTCCTGCCCGACGGCGCTGCATTCCGCGCCATCGCCGACCGGCGCGAGGCCGTGGACCGCATCTATGCCATTTGCCTGGGCGGCGAGGGCCTGGCACTGGACCAGGTGCGCATCGTCACCCTCGTGGACGGCCGCGACGGCTGGACGCAGGAAGGCGTCTATGACGCCCCGGCTGCCGATGCCGAGGGGATGGCTTCCCGGTCGTTCGTGGACGGGAGTTCCGTCGTCACCATCCGGGGCACCCGTTTCCTGTTCTTCAACTACCTGCTCGACGGCGCGGACGGGCAGGCCTACGTCGCCGCCGCTTACGCCCCGCAGACCGACGACTTCGGCTGCGTCTCCTTCCGCGGCAAGGACGTCCGGGGCACGGGACACGTCCCGCCCTACCACATTCTCGGCCGCTCGGACGAGGCCCTGCTCAGCGGCATGGACCGCCCCTGGATGCGGCTGCTCCTCCAGCAGATCCGGGACAACGAATGGCTCGAAGAGATCCCGGAGAACATCTGGCTCACCGACGCCGCCATCGCCTGGTGGCAGGAGCAGAACCCTGACGCCTTGACAAGCGCCACACATCTGAAATTCAACATCCTGCAGCCCGAGTGTTCGCTCGTGGAGGAGTACGCGAAAGCCAAGGGCAAGAAGAATTCATCGAAGTACACGGCCGCCATGTTCGACCACCGCGGCTGGACCGTCATCGTCGTCTACCAGAAGGCCGACGACAACTACGTCCTCGCCTGGGCCGAGCCCGAATGCCAGGACCACCGGCGCGACCGCCTGCTCAACAGCATCGCCTTCGACGACGCCAACACCCTCGCCCTGTCCTACTACCACGGCAACCGGACCTTCAAGTACCGGCTGAACCTCACATCGAAGAATCTTCGGCGGTAATAAGAATTGGGTCTCATTTATACAAGACGATTATCGGGAAAGACTAATCAAGTTGGAGGACAAAGTACCTCATAGTGGTCTTGTTGAAAAGTGTATTCTCTGCCCGCCATCACAATTGAGGCACTACCAGAACATCGATTTTCCCATGTAATGATTTTCCATGCTATTTGCGCAATGAAATAACCGGCAGCCATAGCAGGAGCGCCATCACAGAAAAAAGCAATCCGGCAATCGTCCCGACGGCAAAGGCGAACCAGAACACCTCGCCAGGTCCGTCAAATAGAAAAGGGACCAAACCCAGGACCGTTGAGAGGATGGTCAGGGAGATGGGGCGGATCTTGCGGGAAAAGGCGTGGAGATACGAGCGGCACGCGCGCCACTCTGAGACCAGGTAGATCCCGGCATTGACCGTGATGCCGCAGAGCATCACGAAGGCCGCGAAACCACCCGTGTCGAAAGTGAAATCCGACCAGCCGAAGGCCAGGAACAGTCCCACGAACGACAGCGGGATCATCAGGATGATGGCAAGTGGCAAGCGCAGCGAATTGAAATGGACCGACAGGATTACGAAGATAATTGCAATCACCAGCAGGATCAACCCGGCGTATTTCTCTTTTGCGTCGTAATACCACCCGCGGCGGTCATCATCGGCGTGGAATCCTATCGGCAATACGCTGCCGTTCATCCAATCCACAGCCTCTTTGATCACCTTCTCCGCCAGCTGGTAGGATCCGATGAAGTTGAACCGGACTGTCAGCGCATACGCCTGGTTCTCTTTGCGGACCGGCAGGCCGGTACGGTCTTTCGTGATACTGCCGGCCTCCGAGAGTTTCATCTTCCGCTCCTCGTCCACGGCCACGGCGCTGTTGTCCAGGTGCCAGAGATCCAGCGCATCCTTCTCGGACGAGACGAGCCGCACATTCGTGTATTCTCCGCCATACGGCAAGCGAATCACGGACGCGTCGTAGAGCGGAGACTGCAGGGCGGCATAGTAGGCATACGGGCTGACGCCCCGGCTGCTCAGCGCCTCGAAATCGTAGCGCAGATTGAACTCCGTGCGGGGCCGGTCATTCCAGCTTGAGCCACAGATCTCCGGCCCCGACACGCGCCGGTTCTCCGACAGATGCCCGATCAGGCGTTCGCCGTAAGCGTTCAGCTCATCGAAGTTATAGCCCGTCAGCGTGATTGCGTATGAGCGCGTGTCCGTGACGATGTTGTTGTTGAAATAACTGTCGTCAATACCGGACACGCTCCAGTTGGCACCGCCGAAGTTCGCGGCCATCGAGATAATGTCCCCCTTGATGCGCGACGGCAGCCAGGTCCCCTCGTACTCCGGCTTGAACCAGACCGTGATGGTGCCGTCGTCGTATCGCAGGATGCGCGTCTCGAACACATCAATCTCGTCAAAATGCGCGAGGTAATTCTCCATGCTGCGCATCACTTCGTCGAGCTGCTGCACGGTGCAGCCTTCGGGCATTCCTGCCCGCACATAGAGCTGCGGCCGGGCGGGTTCGCGGTAGAAATCGGACCGGGACATCGCCCTGTGGAACGACGCGAACGACGTCCCCAGAATCTTGTCCACGGTGCTTTTGTTGTCGGCGTACGGACGCCAGCCCACGATCTTGTTCAGCACCTGTTCATAGCGTTTCGGTTCCCGGCCCTCCTGCCCGAACTTCGTCGGCAGCAGGCAGGTGGGGATACCGAACAGCACGACCAATGCCACCCGATACACCCAGCGGTGCCGCACGCCCCAGCGGATATAGCGCCCGTAAGCGGCGCGGCACCGTGCCAGACGCCGTTTTCGCACGGGCCTGGGCTCCCGGACCACCACGGGAAGGTAATCCAGCAACGCCGGCACGAACAGATAAGCCACGCACAGCGACACGCAGAGGTTGATCACGATGACCCAGATGAAATCCGTCAGGTTGGCCTTTTCCTGCTCGGGCATCAGCAGGATTACGAGCAGCGCCGCGACCGTCGTCATCACGGCACAGAGCAGCGAGGGGAACACCTTCCGGTCCCCGCAACGCGCGTAATGATCGATCATCACGATGCTGTTGTCGATGATGATGCCCAGCGACACCGTCACACCCGCGAGGGTGTAGATGTGAATCTGCAGCCCCAGGAAATAATAGAGCGCGACGCTGACCAGCAGGTTGACCGCCAGCGTGACGGCGATCACCGCCATGTAGCGCCAGGAACGCGCGGACAGGCCCACGAACACCAGCAGGATCAGCAGGCAGAGCGCCGTGCGGAAATAAATCTTGTCCAGCTCGTCGGAGATATATTCCGAATAATCATAGCCTGCCGACACGCCGATCTCCTCCGGGAACCCCGGCTCCAGCTCCGCCATCCGCGCCTTCACGGCTCCCACCACCTCCAGGAGGTTGGCGTCCGGCGACACCTCCACCGACAGGGTGAGCACATTGAGTCCGTTGACCCGGTAATAAGAGCCCGGCAGCGACTCCTGATAGCGCCACGAGGCAATCTCGCCCAGGTGCACCACCCGCTCCCCCACCCGCTTCACGGGAATGGACGCGAAGTCCGGGCGGTTCCTGTCACCGTCATTCCGGGCTTGACCCGGAATCACGCTGCGCAGGCGGACCCCGTATGCCTGCCCGCCCAATTGCGTCACCCCCGCCGTCTCCTCTGTAAAACAGTCCGACAGCGCGGCCCGGATATCCCCTGCCGTGATGCCCAGGACCTCACAACGGGGCGCATCGAAAGTGAGCACCCACTCGAAAGGCGTCTGCCCGTAGAAATCCACGCTGCTCACCCCTTCCACCGTCGAGAGCGGATAGAGCAGTTCCCGCTCTACGAAATCCGCGATCTCCTGCGAGGGCAGGGCGCTGCGGATGCTGTACGTGATGGCTGTCTGGGGCTGGGTGCCCCGGGCATTGAGCGAAATCGCCGGATAGCTGCAACCCTCCGGCAACTTCGAATAAATGTTGCGGATCTGCGAGGCCACCTCGAAACGCACGGCCTCCAGGTCGGAGCGGCGCCCCACGGTCAGGGAGACGGAGCCGGCGCCGTCACGCGAGACGCTGCTGACGGCCTCCACGGCCCGGATCGTCGCCAGCGCACCCTCCAGGCAGCTTGTCACCTCCGCCTCCACGATGCGGGCCGAAGCATCGGGATAACGGAAACTGACCTCGATCGTGCGCGACGTCGCGGAAGGCGTATACTGCACCTTCAGCCGGGGAAAGCAGGCGATGCCGACCAGGGCAGCCGCTGCCATCAGCAGCAGCACCGAAAAGGAGGATATGCCCCTGCGCTCCCTCATTTCAGACCCGTCGTTTGCCGTATATGGCGGCATAGACCGCCGGCACGAAGAAGAGGCTTACGAGCGTGCCCGCCGCCATTCCCACGATAACCACGAGGGCCATCGGATATTGCAGGTCGGCTCCCATGCTGCCCCGCGTGAGGAACGGCGCCACGGCGAGAATGGTCGTCAGCGAAGTCATCAGGATGGCCTTGAGGCGCCTGTGACCCGCTTCGTGGACGGCCTCCTCGACCTCCCAGCCATCGCGCACCAGGCGGTTGATCGTGTCGATCTTGAGGATGGAGTCGTTGACCACGATACCCGTGATGACCACCAGGCCGATCAGCGACATCATATTGATGCTCACCCCCGCCAGCCACAGGAAGCCCAGCGACACCGCGATGTCGATCACCACTTCCGACAGGATGATGAAGGGCTGAACGAGCGACTCGAACTGTGATGCCAGGATGAGGAAGAGCAGCGCCAGCGCGACCAGCAGCACCAGCAGCATCTCCCGGATCATCTCGCGGTTGCTGAACCAGGCACCCGAAAAGTCCGCATCGAAACGTCCGCCCCGCTGCAGGGTGGCACGGATGACGGACATCGTGCCCGGGACGTCCCGGGCCGGGATGTCCAGCGAGAGCGGATAGTAGTTGCCGTCGTCGCCGGAGACCAGCGCCTTGAAATCCTGTTCGAACGTCTGCCGCATCAGCGCCGAGGCCGGGATCTCCGTCTTCGTGCCGTCTGCCTGCGCCACGGACACGGTGGCACGGGCGAGCAGCTGCGAGAGCTCCTCCGCATCCGTGCCCAGCACCACGGGCACCGACCGCGCGCCCTGCACGATCTCGAACAGGCGGTTGCCGTTCAGGGCATTGCGGAGCGCGTTTGTCAAGTCGCTAAAGCTGACCCCGTACAGGGCCATCAGCTCCGGATCGGACACATACAGGACATCCTGCTTGACGGGCACCCCGTCCACCCGGACTCCCGGCAGGGCGGTCCGGATATCTGCCAGCGCGTCCCGGACCCCGGATACTGTCAGCACCTGCCCGCCTCCGGGCCGCAGACGGACGAGCAGCTGGGGCTCGCGTTCCGAGAAGACCATATCGAAGACATTGCCGGAATTCTCCCAGGCGGAAATCGCCTGCGGCCATCTCTCGCGCACCAGCGTGGAAAGGCGTTTTTGCAATTCGGCAAGTTCGCGTGCGCTGTCGCAGTTGACGTACAGTGACGCGGCGTTCATCGCCTGGTCCTCGCTGTGGCCGAGGACGAACTGCTGGACGCCCACCAGGGCGGTGGTCTTCGCTCCGGCATCCCCAGCTCCATTTCCGTCATTCCCGGCACCCTCGTTGCCATTCCCGGCTTGACCGGGAATCTCTCTGTTCGCCGAAGCCGCCGCCTCCAGCGCCATCACCCGCGCCCGGTTCTCCTCCAGGCTGACCGGATCGTTCCAGTCCAGGTGGAGGACGGCATCGGTGTAGGTGATGGGCGGGAGCTTCTCCTTGCGCATCCCCCAGACGCATACGGCCATCAGGGCGGCGCAGCCCAGCGGCAGCGTCCAGGAGATCCACTTATGGCCCAGGTGCCAGCCCACCGTACGGTCATACCAGCGCATCGCCCCGTCGAAGCGGATCCGGGACAGGAAAGCATTGGGGCGGAATGCCGGCAGCTTCCGGTAGAGAACCCAGTAATAGACGGGGAGCACGACCACCGTCACGGCATAGGAGACCAGCAGGACCGTCGTCACGGCGATGGCCTGGTCATAGAAAAGCTGCCCGGCCAGGCCATTCAGGAAGATCAGCGGGATGAACACCGCACAGGTCGTCAACACCGAACTGAGCATCGCCCCGCGCACTTCCTTCGTGCCCTCCACCACGGCGCTGCGAAGCGCCTCGCCCCGCTGCCAACGGGCGGTGATGTTGTCCGTGAGCACGATGGTGTTGTCCACCATCATACCCACGCCGAGCAGCAGGCCGGACAGGGAGATGATGTTGATCGAGAGCCCCAGGGCATAGAATACGAAGAAGGAGATGACCAGGGACACCGGGATCGTCAGCGCCACCAGCAGCGGCGAGCGCAGGTCTTTCATAAAAAAGAAGATGACCACGATGTCCAGCAGGATCGCCAACAGGATGTTGATCAGCAAGTTGCGGATGGAATAATCCAGCAGCTCCGTTTGATCGCGGGTCAGGGTGAAAGCCATCTGCGGATAGTCCTGCGCGAAGACCTTCAGCTGCCCGGCAATCTCCCGCTTGAGGTCGGCCATCCGCGCCTCGTTCTGTTTGATCACAGCCAGCGTCACGGCATCCTGCCCGTCGCTACGCGCGAGGCCCGTGCGAGGCGCCTCCCGTTCCTCGACCCGAGCCACATCCTTCACTTGCAGCGTCCGCTCCCCCACCTTGAACCATACGTCCGCAATGTCCTCGCGCGAGGCGGCGAAGGAGCGGAACTTGACGTTGTAGTGGTATTCGCCGTCCCGGATGGTGAGGTTGGACAGGGACACGTTGGCCGAACTCACGGCCGCTTCGAACTGCCCCACCGACAGACCCAGCCGTGCGAGCGCCTCCGGGTCCGGGACCACGAGGATTTCGCGGGAGGCAGTGCCGCTCAGATCCACCATCGCCACCTCCGGCAGCTGTTCGATGCGCTTGGCGATCACGTCCCTGGCGAATTCGCTCATCCGCAAAAAATCGCCTCCGGCGTCCTTCAGCGTCATATTGATGTAGAATGCGGGAATATCGGTGGCACTGGCCTTGAAGACCTTCGGACGGTCGATCCGCGGAAGCGAAGACATCGCGCGGTCGATCTTCTCGTTGACCTCGATGTAGTAGTAGTCGATGTCGCTGCCCTCCTCGAAGCTCAGGGTCATCACGGCGCTGCCGTCGCGTGCCTCGCTGCGGATGCCCTTCAGGCGTGCGATCTGCACCAGACTCTGCCGCAGGGGCTCCACCACGGCGTCGTTCAGCTCGCGGGCGGACAGTTCCGGCGCCGACGCCTGCACGGTCACATAGGGGATGTCCACGTCCGGAATCAGCGACACCGGCAGCCGGCTGATGCCCACGATGCCCAGGACCACGAAGACCAGCAGGATCATCGTGACCGACACGGGACGGTCCAGCAATTTGTTCAGCATACGCGCCTATTGCTTCAAGACCACACGGGAACCGTCGGCGAGATTGAGATTGCCCGAGATGATGACCTGGTCGCCCTCTGCGAGCGTAGCGCCGCGGTCGGTGTTGGCCGTCACGGCGTAGGCCTCGCTATTGGCGCGAAGGGTGTGGACATAGACCCATTCGGCCTGGCCGTCGCGGTAGCGGAACAGGACTTCCAGCCCGTCACGGATGACCACGGCGCTCTTGGGCACCACCAGCTGGTCCGGCACGCTG
>CAJOMY010000064.1 GCA_905235775.1 uncultured Bacteroidales bacterium
CGAACTGCTCTTCACCTGCACCCCGCAGGCCGAACGGCTGCTCAGCGTCCCGCACTTCGTGATCGGAAAGGTCACGGACCGCGCCCGGGGCGACGCCCGCATCACCTGGCGCGGCGCCCGGCGCCCCGTCGCCCCCGGCTTCGACCATTTCAAGAAGTAGTCCCGACCTGCCCGGTCATCCCTGTCACGACCGACTCTGTGGCAGACTGTTCTTGGCAATGTCACGGCTACAATTATCAAATGCTACCAAGTGAGGAGGGCGCGTACATTTAATTTGTTGCTGTTTTTATCAAACACTTTTTTGTACTCCACATGACCGTTTTTGTCGCAATGCATAGAGTAGGCCTCTCTGCCATAATGCAGCGTAGATGTCCAGTAGGGAAAGAACGAGGAGGCCAAGGATTCGCCGCCAGCGTTGGTGAGAAGAGAGTTCACGCCGGTGCATGATGTCTGGCTGCCGCCGTTGGCATTGAACACAGCCTTCCAGTGATCCACGCTAGGAAACAACCAGGTTGCACCGCTGCTGGGTGCAGTCTTGCCCTCACAGATGCTTTTGGCCGTGGACCAGTTAGCCCAGTCGTTCTCGTCTTTGATTGATATGGCCGTGCGGTTCCCAGCGGGCGGTGTCATGACAATCACGGCCACGGCGGTGATACCTGCGTGGGCGGCGGAGGCTTTCGATTCATAGACTAGGCCATCGGTGCCGATTACCTTGCCTATGTCCTCAGATATGACCTGAGCCATCGGGAAGGGATTGGACATAATCGTGCCGTCGGGGTATCTTCCCGTCCAATTTTGGGGGATGCCGCCGTTTATGTAACCCTTCTTCCAGATGATTCCGTCGGCGGAGTAGAGCGTGCCAGTGAAGGCTACGCCGGAGAGCCATAAGTACGTGCTATTGTTCTCAGCGATGCCAGATGTGGCGAGACACTTTACGGAATTAAGGCTAGTGCAGTTTTCGAACATCTGGGCATAGCAGCACTGGACCAGCGTCGGGGCGAGCAGGTCGGGGGCCTTCGTCAGCGCTTCGCAGTTTCGGAACATGCCAAAGTAGCAATAAGGGGCCAGCGTCTCAGCTGGCAGCACAGGGGCTGTGGTCAGGGCGGAGCAGAGGCTGAACATGCCTTCGTAGCATCTTTCAGTTAACGTCGTAGCAGGCAGCAGCAGGTCGCCGGCATCGGTCAGCGCGGTGTTACCCGAGAAAAGGCCGGAGAAAACGTTACTCTCGTTCGGCAGGTCGGTCTTCGTGGCGAAGTTCGTCTCGTCGAGCAGGCTCATCACGTTGCCATACGCCTTGCACGTGAAGCCGTCGCCGCTGCCTTGAATCCTCACTTTGGGATAGTCGCCATAAACCTGTGTGGCGGTGCCGTTGCCGTAGAACCGCACCCTGTCGCCAGCACTGACGGGGATGTCCGTCGTGGTGGTGATGAGCGTCTTCTCGCCGCCGTTCACCGAGTATTTCATGCCCGTGGAGAGTTCGCCGGTTATGTCTACCTTCACCGTACCGTCGGTAAGAGCTTCCACGGTCAGGGACTCCTCGATTATGGGGCCGGAATACTTGACTGTCTTCTTCACGTTGTATACCTTTTCCCCGAGCGTCTGGCCGCTAGTCCCGAACGGGATGGCATCCCTCGTGCCCAGTTTCACCGAGGCATTATTTAGGGTGGAGGATGCCGCTTGGGGCAGCACGAACTTGGCAACTACCTTTCCGCCCTCGTCCCGGGTGGTGACGGTGCCGGAGCAAGCGGGATTACCATTACTGTCGGTTGTCACCACGACAGGAATCTCGGTGCCGGCAGGGGTGCCGTCCTCAAAAACCAGCTCGAAATTCAAGAATGCCGTGCACTGATATAGCGTAGGCGATTTCATCGAGTACACTCCCATCCCCCACAGATAGCTGTACCGCTGAACAGCCTCATCCAACGTTGCACAGTATTCGTTTTTGGGATAGTTCACACTTACGACTCCTTTCTCATCGACAGACACTTCCTTGCCAACCGTCTGCTGCGCGCTCACCAGCGTGGCGAACAGAATAAAGTTTTTAGGCATATTGCCCTCACCCGTATAGGTCAGCTTGCCTGAGAATGTAGCGCCTGAGGTTTCACCCACACCCGTCTGGATGTCAAGCACACCCTGGATTTTTACACCGGAAATGTACAGTTTGTCGCCCTCGGCAAAACGCAGTGTCTTCATGTCGCTGTCCACGGTGGCACGGGTTTCAGGTTCTCCGTTCACAGTCACGGTGTAGGGAATGGTCACGCCTGCAGCCGCCTCAGTAGTCTCAGGGCTATCGGGAATAATGTCCTCCTTGGTGCAGGAAGACAGGACAAGGGCAGCTGCCATGAACGACAGGGCGGCCCGGAAAATACAATTCTTCTTCATCGTTGTCCGCATGAAAGGGTTGATTACTTCACGTCCTCGGAGTCTTCCATTGGCTTAAGGCCTGTACCGCTGATGACGCCCTCTCTGCTTGCGAGCGTGTTCTGGATTTCAGCCTGCTTTTCTTCATCGGCCTTATTAAGCGTACCGGAGTAGTCGCCGTTGGTTACCGTCACGTTGCCGCCGGTGTAGCTTGCGCTGGTACCGGAGACATCGGTCATATCGTTGCCATAGCTGCCGCCGTCAGCGCGGGTCGTCGCGAAGCTCTTGCTCGCGGTGGGTACGCTCAGGCGCAGCCGACCGTCACTGAGCAGTTCCCACGTGAAGCCGGCATCATCAGGGCCGCCATAGACAGCAAGCGGACTGTCGCTCTTGTCGTTGAACACGCCCAGATAGATGCAGCCGGTATGGTCGGCATCGACCTCAATAGCCAGCAGCACGCGGCTGAAGGGGATGCCATTCTCCGTCACGTCGGAATGTGCATATTCATCCCACCATAGGCCCACAAGGCTCTGTTCCAGTTCCTGGATATTTACGGAAGACTCTTTCCTGCAGCCTGTCATCCCCAGCAGGAGAGCGACGGTGCAAAAAACTGCTAAAAAATAGAATTTCATAAGATTATTTGCCTTAAATCGTACAAAATTAAAAAAAAAAGAAATACAAAAGAAACGGCAAAACAGAATATGTGAAGGCTAACCAGCCCCGGAAGCCATCCGCATGGGTGGCTTCTTACATTCCCGGGGACGGGTACGAGACTATGAGGATAGCGGGAGGCTATTCCACCGTGACGGACTTGGCGAGGTTGCGGGGCTGATCGACGTCGCGGCCTTTGGCGATGGCGACGTGGTAAGCCAGCAGCTGGAGCGGGATGATGGAGAGGATGGGCTCGAAGCACTCCTCTGTGTCCGGGATCTCGAAGTACCAGTCTGACAAGGCCTTGACATCCTGGTCGCCCTCGGTGATTACGCTGATCCCGGCCGCCGCGGGCCTTGACCTCCTGAATGTTGGACAGGATCTTCTCGTAGTTGCCCCGCCTCGGGGCGATCACCACCACCGGCATTTCCTCGTCGATCAGCGCAATCGGGCCGTGCTTCATCTCGGCGGCCGGATAACCCTCCGCGTGGATATAGGAGATCTCTTTCAGCTTCAGGGCGCCTTCCAGGGCCACCGGATAGTTGTAGCCGCGGCCCAGATAGAGGAAATTGTGCGTATAGGTAAAGATCTTAGCCAGGTCGGCGATCTGCCCGTCGTGCTCCAGGATCTTCGCGATCTTGTCGGGAATGACCTGAAGCTCCTGCACCAGCGCGGCGCGGCGCCCGTCGGAGACGGTGCCGAGCTGTTCGGCGAGGCTCAGGGCCAGCAGGAAGAGCGTCGTGACCTGGGCCGTGAAAGCCTTGGTGGAAGCGACGCCGATCTCCGGACCGATGTGCGTGTAGCAGCCCGTGTCCGTGGCGCGGGCGATGGAAGAGCCGACCACATTGCAGATGCCGAACAGGAAGGCGCCCGCCTCGCGGGCCAGGTTCACGGCGGCCAGCGTGTCGGCCGTCTCGCCGGACTGGGAGATGGCAATCACGACGTCCGTCGGGTAGATGACCGGGCGGCGATAGCGGAACTCGGACGCATACTCGACCTCGACGGGCTTGCGCGTCAGCTCTTCAATCATATATTTGCCGATCAGGCCGGCGTGCCAGGAAGTGCCGCAGGCGCAGATGACAAAGCGGTTGGCGCTCAGCAGGCGCTCCCGGTTGTCGATGACGCCGGAGAGCTTGACTTCGCCGAGTTCCGGGTGCAGGCGTCCCTGCATCGAGGCACGCAGCGTGCGGGGCTGCTCGAAGATTTCCTTGAGCATGAAATGCGGGAAGCCGCCCTTCTCGATCTCGGACAGGCTCATCTCCAGCTCCCGCACCTCGGGCGTCTGCTCGACGCTGCCCAGGTCCGTGATCCGGAGCTCCCTGCCACGTTGGATATAAGCGATCTGCTCCTCGCCCAGATAGACCACCTTGTGCGTATATTCGACGATCGGAGAGGCGTCGGAACCGAGGAAGAACTCGTCCTCCCCCACACCGATGACCAGGGGGCTGCCCTTGCGGGCGGCGATCAACTTGTCGGGCTGGTTCTTGTCCATCACGACAAGCGCATAGGCGCCGACGACGTGATTGAGTGCCAGCGGGACGGCCTCGTCGAAGGAGGCGCCGCGCGAATCCATCATGTACTGGATGAGCTGGATGACGACCTCCGTGTCCGTCTGCGACTGGAAATGGTACCCCTGCCGGGTAAGCTCGGTCTTGAGGGACTGGTAGTTCTCGATGATGCCGTTGTGGATCAGCGCCAGATTGCGGTTCTCGGAATAGTGGGGGTGCGAATTGACATCGCTGGGCTCGCCGTGGGTGGCCCAGCGGGTGTGGGCGATGCCGATGCTGCCGGACACGTCCTTGCCGGCCGCAGCGGCATCCAGGTCCCGGACCTTGCCCTTGGTCTTGTATATCACGAGTTCACCGCTGTCGCCGATCAGCGCCACCCCGGCGCTGTCATAACCCCGGTACTCGAGCCGGGTCAGTCCTTTGATGAGAATCGGGTAGGCCTGCCGGCCGCCCACATATCCGACAATTCCGCACATACACGCTAATTTGCTTACAAAGATGAGAAGAAATCCGGAAAAACTCAATAGGCAAGTTCATGGACGCCGGACACGGCACGTCCACTGGGGTCGTTCTTGCCCTTGAAAGCTGCGTCCCACTCGAGGGCGACGGCCGTGGAACAGGCTACGCTGGCCTCGCTGGGTACGGCCCTGGCGGCACTCTCGCTCGGGAAAAGCTCCGCAAAAACCGAACGGTAGTAGTACTCCTCCTTGCACTGCGGCGGATGGACGGGGAAACGCTCCGCGGCATGCGCCATCTGCTCGTCGGTGACGGCTTCGGACGTGAACTGCTTGAGCGTGTCGATCCACGAATAGCCCACGCCGTCGCTGAACTGCTCCTTCTGCCGCCAGGCCACCTCCTCCGGCAGCATGTCGGCGAAGGCCTCACGCACGATCCGCTTCTCGATGGTCTTCCCCGGGCACATCTTCGCCTCGGGGTTCAGTCGCATGGCCACGTCGAGGAATTCCTTGTCCAGGAAGGGAACGCGCCCCTCCACGCCCCAGGCCGAGAGGCTCTTGTTGGCCCGCAGGCAGTCGTAAAGGTGCAGTTTGGAGAGCTTGCGCACGGTTTCCTCGTGGAAGGCGCGCGCATCCGGGGCTTTGTGGAAATACAGGTAGCCGCCGAAAATTTCGTCCGCCCCTTCGCCGGAAAGCACCATCTTGATGCCCATTGACTTGATCACGCGGGCGAGCAGGTACATCGGCGTGGAGGCCCGGACGGTCGTGACGTCGTAGGTCTCCGTGTAATAGATCACGTCCCGGATGGCATCCAGGCCCTCCTGGATGGTGTAGTTGATCTCGTGGTGGACAGTCCCGATGTGTTCCGCCACCAGACGCGCCTTCTCCAGGTCCGGGGCGCCCTTCAGCCCGACGGCAAAAGAATGCAGGCGCGGCCACCAGGCCCGTGTCCGCGAATCGTCCTCGATGCGCATCGCACTGTATTTCTCAGCGACAGCTGAAATGATGGAAGAATCCAGTCCGCCGGAGAGCAGCACCCCGTAGGGCACGTCCGACATCAGCTGGCGCTTCACGGCGTCCATCAGCGCTTCGCGCACATCCAGGGCGGATGCAGGACCGTCCTGGACGGTCTCGTATTCCATCCAGTCGCGCGAGTACCAGCGTTTCAACCCGGGTTCACGGCTCCAGTAGAGATGGCCGGGCAGGAAAGGCTCGTAGCGCTCGCACTGCCCTTCCAGGGCTTTCAGTTCACTGGCCACATAGACTTTCCCGTCGGCATCATCGAAGCCGATGTACAACGGGATGACTCCGATGGGGTCGCGGGCGATCAAGAAAGCATCCTTCTCCACGTCGTAGAGCGCAAAGGCAAAGATTCCGCTGAGCTCCTCCAGGAAATCCGGCCCTTTATCGCGGTAAAGGGCCAGAATCACCTCACAGTCGCTGCCAGTCTGGAAATCGTATCTCCCGGCATAGCGGCGGCGGATTTCCTTGTGATTATAGATCTCGCCGTTCACGGCAAGCACCTGCTTCCCGTCCGGGGAGATCAGGGGCTGCCCGCCCGACTTGGGGTCCACGATGCTCAGGCGCTCGTGGCAAAGGATGGCGCTGCCCCCACACCAGATGCCGCTCCAATCCGGTCCGCGATGGCGGATCCTGCGACTCATCTCCAGGGCCTTCCGACGCAGCGCGTCAGACTGCTCCCTGACATTGAAAATACCGATAATTCCACACATAAGCTGACTGTTTATTCCTCCTTGACGGTTAAACAAGATTTTTAGTTATTATAGCAACTCTCGCCATGCTCATAGACATCAAGCCCTTCTTCTTCGACGCGGGGTTCTACCCGCAGACCCAGGAACTTCTTGATGCCGAAGAAGAGCAGGAAGCCGGTTGCGGCAGCCCAGAGGTCGATGACCACGATGCCAAGGGCCTGCACACCGAAGAGGTGCCAGCCGCCGCCGTAAAAGAGTCCGCCGTCCGTGGAGAGCAGGCCGGTCATCAGCGTACCCAGGATACCGCACACGCCATGGACGGAGGAAGCGCCCACCGGATCGTCGATGTGCAGTTTGTTGTCGATGAATTCGATGGAAAACACCAGCACGATTCCGCAGGTCAGTCCGATGATGACGGCGCCCCAGGGCGAGACTACGTCGCAGCCGGCCGTGATGCCGACCAGACCGGCCAGAATGCCGTTGAGCATCAAGGAAAGGGACGGTTTACCATACTTGATCCAGGTCAGGAACATCGTCGCAGCGCCACCGGAGACAGCCGAGAGGTTGGTGGTCAGGAACACATGGGAGATGGCCGTGCGGTTCACTTCCCCGCTGGCGGCCAGCTGGCTGCCCGGGTTGAAACCGAACCATCCGAGCCAGAGGATGAAGACGCCGAGCGCAGCGAGGGCCAGGTTGTGGCCGGGGATGGCGCGGCTCTTCTTATCCTTGCCGTATTTGCCGATACGCGGGCCGAGGGCAATGGCACCGATCAGGGCCAGCACACCGCCGACGCTGTGGACAATCGCCGAACCGGCGAAATCGTGGAAGCCCATTTCGCTGAGCCAGCCGCCGCCCCAGGTCCAGTGCCCCTCAACGGGATAAATGAGCAGCGAAATCACGGCGCTGTAGACCAGGTACATGTTGAACTTGGTCCGCTCAGCCATGGCACCGCTGACGATGGTCGCCGCGGTGGCGCAGAAGACCGTCTCAAAGATCAGGAAACCCTCGACGGGCAGGTCACCCTTGTAGAAGGAGAGGTCACCCCAGTTGGGCGCACCGATGAAACCGGCTCCGTCGCTGCCGAACATGAAGCCGAAGCCGACAAAGAAGAAAAGAAGAGAACCCAGGATGAAGTCCACGAAGTTCTTCATCAGGATATTGACCGAGTTCTTGCTGCGCGTGAAACCGGCCTCACAGAGGGCGAATCCCGGTTGCATCCAGAAAACCAACATCGCGGCAAGCAGCATCCATACCGTATCGAGGGATATAGCTAATTCTTCCATAACTTTTTTAAAAAAAGGTTTTACACTACAACCAACTGAAATTACTTCTTGTCCCGCAGGACCGTGTCGCCATGCTCACCGGTCCGGATGGACCAGGTGTCGTCGACCGGGCTGACGAAGATACGCCCGTCGCCCACTTCGCCCGTACGGGCGGCAGACATGATGGCCTGGACAGCCGGCTCCACGAACTGCTCGCGGCAGACGATGGTAATCTCGATTCTGGAAATGACGTCGGTGGAATACATCACTCCACGGTAGATGCGGTCCTCCCGGTCCTGGCCGATGGCCTTGACCTCGGAGTAAGAGAACCAGTTGATGTCGGCGTCGAACAACGCTTGCTTGACATCCTCAAAGTGCGTCTTGCGCACAATGGCTTCGATTTTTTTCATCATAACACTACTTAACTATAAGGTTTAATCGGACTTGTCCTTTCTTGCCGCCGGGCAACACCTCCCCCGGCGAGCAAAATCGGAGATTTTGCAAGTAACTGTAATTCAATAATTTAGATAATTACCTCCTACTACTAAAGCGGCAACTGATAGTTGAGTACCTTCTCGATATAATTCACAAAGGCTTCATTGCAGAGGCGGATACCGCCCTGCGTAGGATAATGGCCGGAGAAGTACCAGTCGCCCGGGTGGTCGGGGCATGCATGGTGCAGTCCTTCCAAGCTCTGGAAAACCAGTTCGACGGGAGTCTGCATCCCTTCAGGCCGGAGCATTTCCACGATCTTGGCGTTGATCTCTTCCACGGAGAACGGCGCATAGATGTTCCTGACGTGATTGGCGGACAGGGGATCCGTCTTGCAGGAACGATAGGTGTCCGAGACCAGCTGATGCATGCCCCTTTCCTGGATCAGGGCCATGGCGGCGCGGAAGGCGCACAGTTCTTCGAGGTGGGACATGTCGATGCCATAGTAGTCCGGATAGCGGATCTGGGGTGCGCTGCTGACCATCACGATCTTCTTCGGACACAGGCGGTCAAGGATCTTGAAGATGCTTTCCCGCAGCGTGGTGCCGCGCACGATCGAATCGTCGATCACGACCAGATTGTCCACGCCCGGCTCCAGGGATCCGTAGGTGATGTCGTACACGTGGGCGGCCAGGTCGTTGCGCTCGTCGCCCTCGGTGATGAAGGTGCGCAACTTGATGTCTTTGACCACCACCTTCTCGATGCGCACGTCATGATTGAGCCGCCGCACGCCTTCCGTCATGCCGTAGAAAGCCACTTCGGCCGTATTCGGAATGTAGGAGAAGACAGAATGCGCCACATCCCCGCCGATGGCCTGCATAATGGCCGGGGTGAGCTGTTCGCCCAGGCACTTGCGTTCCCGATAGATGTCGCGGTCGGAACCGCGGCTGAAATAGATCCGCTCGAACGAGCAGGCGCTGTTGGACTTTGCCGTCTGGATGCGTTCCAGTTGGATCTCCCCTTGCTTCGTGACGATCAGGGCCTGCCCGGGGCGCAGCTCGCGGATCTCGTCGGCCTGCAGGTCGAAGGCTGTCTGGATGACGGGGCGCTCGCTGGCCAAGACCACGATCTCCTCGTCACGATAGTAATACGCGGGCCGGATGCCCCAGGGATCGCGGACGGCGAACATTTCGCCGCTGCCGGTCAGGCCGCACATCACGTAGCCGCCGTCGAAATGCGGCATCGTGGAGCGCAGCACGTTCCCCATCTTGACATGGTCATCGATGAATTCCGTAATCTTGACGCCTTCCAGGCCCAGCTCCCGCGCAATCGCGTAGAGCCGCTCCACTTCGCGGTCAAGCCGGTGGCCCATCAGCTCCAGCGTGATGTAGGAATCACCCAGGATGCGGGGAGACTGCCCCTGGGCCGTCAGGAAGTTGAAGACCTCGTCGATGTTGGTCATGTTGAAGTTGCCGCACAGACAGAGGTTTTTCGCGCGCCAGTTGTTGCGGCGCAGGAAAGGATGTACGTACTGCAATCCGCTCTTGCCCGTCGTCGAATAACGCAGGTGGCCCATGTAGAGCTGCCCCAGGAAGGAACCGTCGATATGCTTGAACACCTCCGTGATGGCATCCTTGCCCATCGCCCGTTCCCGGAACATATATTCCTCACCTGCCGGTGCGCTCAGGTTGACACAGCAAACGCCCGCACCCTCCTGGCCGCGGTTGTGCTGTTTCTCCATCAGGAGATAAAGCTTGTTCAGCGCGTAACGCTCCGTGCCGTACTTCTGTTTGTAGTACGACAGCGGTTTCAGCAGGCGGATCATCGCCACGCCACACTCATGCTTCAGCGTTTCCATTCCCGATGCAGGCTTTGATGAAACTTATGAACAGGGGATGCGGATGCAGGACCGTCGAGGAATACTCGGGATGGAACTGCGTCCCGATGTACCAGCGCAGCGAGGGAATCTCCACCACCTCGACCAGGTCGGCGTCCGGATTCACCCCCACGCACTGCATGCCGGCCTTCTCGTACGCTTCCCGATAGCGGTTGTTGAACTCGTAGCGGTGGCGGTGACGCTCGGCGACGGAACCCTTTCCGCCATACGCCTCGCAGGCGCGGCTGCCCGGACGGAGCTGGCAGGGATACTCCCCGAGGCGCATCGTGCCGCCCATCTGGGTGATGCTTTTCTGTTCCTCCATCATGTCGATGACATTGTGGGGCGTATCGGGGCGCATCTCGCTGCTGTCGGCATCGGCATAGCCGAGCACGTCGCGGGCGAACTCGATCACCATCATCTGCATGCCGAGGCAGATGCCGAAGCAGGGCACATCGTGCGTGCGGGCATATTCCGCCGCGACGATCTTGCCGGGAATGCCCCGCTGCCCGAAGCCCGGGCAGATCACGATGCCGGACATCCCGGCGAGTCTGTCCGCCACGTTCTCCCGCGTGAGCGCCTGGCTGGCCACGAAGTGGATCTTCACCTTCACGTCATCGTAGATGCCGGCCAGGTTCAGGCTCTCCCGGATGCTCTTGTAGGCATCCTGCAGGTCGTATTTCCCGACGAGGGCCACACTCACTTCGCGTTTTGCGCCGCGCTGCTTGTTCAGGAAGTCGTGCCAGGCCTTCATCGCCGGCGTCTCCCCCACGGGGATGCCGATCTTGCGCAGGATGGCCGCGTCGAGCCCCTGGCGCTGCATGCTCACGGGCACCTCGTAGATGCTCGGCAGGTCCTCGCTCTGCACCACGCACTCCAGGTCCACGTTGCAGAAAGAAGCGACCTTCATGCGGAGGGCGTCGTCGAGATGGCGCTCGGTGCGCAGGACGATGATGTCGGGCTGGATTCCCATCCCCTGCAACTCCTTGACGGAGTGCTGCGTGGGCTTGGTCTTCAGCTCTTCGGCGGCCTTCAGGTACGGGACGTAGGTCAGGTGCACGCACACGGCGTCGCGGCCCAGCTGCCAGCGCAGCTGGCGGATCGCCTCCATGAACGGGGCGCTCTCGATGTCGCCGATGGTGCCGCCCACTTCGGTGATGACGAAGTCCAGGTCCTCCCCTTTCACATCCTGACGCAACATCCGGCGCTTGATCTCGTCGGTGATGTGGGGCACCACCTGGATGGTCTTGCCGAGGTAGTCGCCGCGGCGCTCCCGGTCAATCACGGTCTTATAGATACGGCCGGTGGTGATGGAGTTCTCACGCGTCGTGCGGATACCCGTAAAGCGCTCATAATGGCCCAGGTCCAGATCCGTCTCCATGCCGTCGGCGGTGACGTAGCACTCGCCGTGCTCATAGGGGTTGAGCGTGCCCGGATCAATGTTGATGTACGGGTCGAACTTCTGGATCGTCACCTTGAATCCGCGCGCCTGCAGGAGCTTGCCCAGGCTGGCGGAAATAATTCCTTTTCCCAGGGAGGAAACCACGCCTCCCGTGATAAATATGTACTTGGTTGCCATTACTTCTTCGATTTACGCAAATACGCATCCACAGATTCGGCGGCAGCATGCCCGGAAGCCATCGCCCGCACCACCAGCGAAGCACCGTTCAGCGCATCGCCGGCGAAGAACACGTTCTTCCCCACCTCGGGCAGCTGGGGCTTCAGGAAGCCCATGGCCAGCAGGACGATGTCCGCCTTGACGAGCTCCGGCTCACCGGCCGGGACCATCAGCGGGCGTCCGCCCTCGGGGTTCGGCTTCCAGTCGATGGGCTGGATCTCCACGCCCGTCAGCTTGCCCTTCTCGCCCACGAAGCGGAGCGTATTGATGTTCCAGCGGCGCTCGCAGCCCTCCTCGTGCGAAGAGGAGGTCTTCAGCGTACGCGGCCAGTTCGGCCAGGGATTCGCCGGGTCGTCGGGGCCCACGGGCGGTTTGGGCATGATTTCGATCTGCATCACGGACTTGCAGCCCTGACGGTGCGCAGTGCCGATGCAGTCTGAGCCTGTGTCGCCCCCGCCGATTACGAGCACATCCTTGCCTTTTGCCGTAACCCTTTCTTCGGCCGGGATTTCGGCACCTGCAAGGACACGGTTCTGCTGCGAGAGGAGTTCCAGGGCAGAATATACCCCTTTCAGTTCCCTTCCGGGGACCTT
>CAJOMY010000065.1 GCA_905235775.1 uncultured Bacteroidales bacterium
GTTACATCACTTGCACCGTATGCATAAGCAAGGTCTGAACCACCATCAACGGTCTCAGTACCTATTACGGTCTTACCGTCAACGTCATAGTAGGTCACCTCACACTGCTCTATATAGTCACAAGCCTCAGCAAAGAAGTATGGCAGATAGGCATTAGAACCGAATGTGAACGTCAAAGTTGTAGCCTTCTCAACATTGTAGGTGTAAACCACATTTTGATTGTAATTAGGAACTTGCTCTCCACAAGCGGCATTGTTACTGAAGGTGACGCTTCCACCATCAGAGTCTGAAATGGTAATGTTGCTACCGCTATACTGGCATGCACCAATAGTGAACTTCACCGGACCATCAACAGGAACTGTGATAGTAGGATGCTGCACACCATGCTGACCACCATTGTATGACTGTCCATTGACAGTTACTCCTTCAGGCAACTCCCCACTTTCTGGCAGAATTACAGTGTATGGGTTTTCACGGAATTCTATCTTGAAGTCAGTGAATGAGCGCTCCTCTACTGTTCCGTTAACAAGACCGTTAATGGCTATATTGCCGATTGCTAATTTCTTGCCACTGCCTACACCGCTGGCATAGAAAACCGTAACAGTCTGTCCAGCCTCCGCATTAGTGATTGTCTCTGTATGACGCAGTGCAGGAGTACCCTCTTTGTTGTTATCACGAACAATATCGTCCTTAGATACAGTACTGATATCGCTCTCTGTACCGTTAACAGTATAGCTCCATGAGAAGGTCAGACCATCAGTACCCACCTTTACAGCATCATACGAAATGCTTGTTGGAGTAAATGTCGTACCCTTTTGCATCTTTATGGTATATTCTATCATGTCTGCCGCAACATTTCCCGCATTTTGCGTTCCTGGCGCATAAGTAGCGAGCGTGCCACTACCTGGGCTTGCGTAACTTGCTGTCGTGACAGTGAGGTCAGAACCAGCCTTCACCTTTGTTGACTTAACAGCGGAAGATACACCGCCTGTTATTGTAGCCTCCTTCTCATTACCTATAGCCCATGAGAATGTAGCCTCGGTATTGTCAAAGTCTGATACCTCTGGCTCAATTATGATGCTCTCAACTGCGATGTATGCACAATAACTCATACCTGTAATAGTAAGAGTCGTAGCCTCTCCTGTGTAAGTAATCTCTGTAACATTAGAGTGATCATTCTTCCAGCAATATGTTTCTGGGGTAACAGTAGCCACAGTCTCGTTTTCTGAGTTCTTTACAGTGATGTCACCCTTAGAATAGTCACACTCACCAATATAAAGCTTAACAGCGCCAGGAGCCTTTACCTTGAATGAAGATATATTAGATAGACCATGGTCACTGTGATACTTCGCATCTATGATGATTACAGCATCATCAGAATCAGCCGCTACACGATTGCCATCAGCATCAACACCGAAATTAACAACTGTACCCTGAACCTGCTCCTCTGATGCGATGAGCGTTCCAGTAGAATTGTTGAGTATTGCAGAAACGTTGATAGATGGCGCTGGAGCCGCTGCTGTTACTGCACATACAG
Organism: uncultured Bacteroidales bacterium; assembly: GCA_905235775.1. Lineage (GTDB taxonomy): Bacteria > Bacteroidota > Bacteroidia > Bacteroidales > UBA932 > Cryptobacteroides. The sequence goes on from CAJOMY010000065.1 coordinate 1,538, forward strand.
TAGAGTTTGTAGTACCTATAGTGTTAGTAGCTGCACAGAAGATATACTCTGTACCCTCAGCAGTTGCAGTGTACTCGTAAGAAGCCTCTGTTGCACCTGTAATCTCCGCTGCATTTGTTCCCTCTGCATCATCGCAAGTATACCACTGATAGGACTCTGCATTCTCTGCTACCACAGTGAATGTCTTTGCTTCACCTACAGTAGCTGTTGCTGTGCTTGCAAGGTCAGTAGTGAAAGAAGGAGCGATTGATATTTCAGTAGGAGTAAATGACAAATAACTAATCAAGATAGCAGAAGAACCTGTTATCGTCACATCACCTGACTCCACAGCTATTTCATCAGTCGTAACATTCAATTGCGCATCATAAGGGTTGCTTCCATTGTTCGCTCTGGATGTCCAATACTCAGTTTGTGTGCCATTTACCACGAGATAACGTTTCACAGCAGAAGAACTTGCGCTTGTTCCTGTATCAGAAAACTTAACAACAATCTTACCTGCCACGGAAGTATTGAAGTGAAGTGTTCCGTTCTGTGCATATCTGTTTGAAGGACCTCTGAATGGATATTCACCTTTAAACGAAAGAGCTGTTTCATCAAAAGAACTTGCATATGTCAGACCAGGGATATCAGCATATACATAATCTGAGTTCTTATCTGTCTCATCTGTATATTGCTTCGCTCCCGTAACATCCGTGTCAAAGTTCCATACTTTTGCAGTGTTTATAGTCTGTAACTCTGATGCAACCACCTGTGCAGCATAAGCTACCGTTACTTCTTTGGAAGTAGTGCCATCAGTAAAAGTCAGTTTTGTTGTACCACTATTGTTTGTCGTAGATGTATAGCTGACAGTAAATGTAGCGTTAATCTCACCACCAGTGATATCATTTGAAACAGGAGAAACACTCAACCCCTCCACCACTGGGCTGAAAGAAGCTGTAATCTCTGTTCCTGTCAAGTTTGTACCGGTAACGGTGATATTCTGCGTTGCAGCAACACCACTTTCACGTGCTGTTATGGCTACATCAGATGCATTAAGCTCTGGCACACCGCTTGAAGGGTACGTCTCGCCAGTCAAAGTAACAGATATTCCAGAGGCAACACTGATTTTATAGTCAGCTGAGCCACCTGTCACCTCCGTATTTGTCATCTTAATGTAGTATGCGCCACTTTCCTCAACAACATCGTTACTTGTAAAGGAAACAGTGGTTCCAGAGGAACTCATTGCTATTCGGGTTCCACTTTCAAGCTGAACAACTCGCTTTGATTGGTTTCCATTCGCAGTAATAGTTATGGTACCTGCGGAGTTTGCACTTGGCACTTCCACATAAATAGCATTACCATACGCATTCAGTTTCAAAGAGGTTTCACTATCTCCAATAGTGATTCCTTTTGAAGATCCCGTTGTAAACAGGAGACCATTAGCACCATAAGGAGTGGTTACGCCCGCAGAAACTGTAGCAGCAGTCACTGTCCAAGTACAAGTGGCTCTGCCATTCGTGTAAGCCCTGTCAGCAGACACTTTGTCCGCCGCCAACGCCACACTCGTTCCTATGATGCACATTAGCATCAACGAGAACAGATAGATTAGTTTTTGTTTCATTTGTTAGTTTTTTGGTTAGTTGTAAATTATATTAATAATGTGTATCTAAACCTCAGCAAATAAGAAAGAATGCGCAAAAAACACAAGTTAACAGCACATAGCGTCAACCCGTGTATCCATAGCACATTAAAATGATTCTGAATTTAGTTAGTTTAGGAAAGTGATGCAAAGGTACTAATATTTGTTGAATATTTCCCGCTATTAACAGTATTTAACCATAAAAGTAGGGACATAAAAAAAGACTGGCATCAATTCAACGGAATCGATACCAGACTTTATTAACTAACTACTAATTTTTTACTAACTTGTACGGAGCCGTCACGGCTGCGCTAACTTTTGTATTGCAAAGGTAATGCTTCCTGCAAATCTTTAGGGGGTAAAATCGTTTCAACTGAAGAAAAAAATTGTTTCAAAAAGCCTTATAACGCAAAAAAGCCCGATGAAATCGGACTTTTTTTGATTGAAATATTTTTCAATAACCTTGTTATTTCTTTATATATTTCACTCCGTTAAGCACGTAAATGCCGTTTGGAAGCTTGTCATAATCGTCTGCCTGGCATACGTAAGAGCCCATTACAGTGTAAATATGGTCGCTCTTGAGCAACTGTCGGGCACTTGCCACTTCCGGTATTTCGTTGATGTGAGTAGAGATATATGTTTCGCCTGCCACACCAACTGCCGGCTGAACGTTAACAGTCTTCTTCACGTCGGCATCTGCTGATGACGTGGCAATCTGAAGGGTTATGCTGTTGCCGTCAACAAGATACTGATGGCTTGCCTCACTGTAATAGGACAAAGAACGATAGCTGACGGGGATATCTACAGTCTTCTCTTCGTTTGGCTCCAGCTCCACGCGCTTGAAACCTACGAGGCGTTTGTTGAGCGTGCCGTAATTAGCGTCTCCGTTGAAGTTGGCATAGACCTGAATGACATCTGCTCCTGCACGGTTACCCGTGTTCTTTATGGTTACGCTGACGTTGCCATCAGCATTCACGGAAGGTGTTGCTGTAGCCACCGCATTGCTGTAATCAAAGGTGGTGTAAGACAAACCGTAACCGAATGGGAACTGAGGTGTACCCTTCTGCTGCTTCTTGGTAGCCTTGCCATAATACATATAGGTGTAGCCCCAATCGTCGATGTTATATTCCAGCATACCGTTTGCACCATTCTTGCCTATCGTTGACTCTGATGCCTTTGGCAGTTCATCGAGGTCTGCATACCACGTAGAGGTAAGGTGACCTGAAGGATTGATATCGCCGAAGATGGCGTCGCAGATTGCCTGTCCCTGTGCCTGTCCGCCATACCACGCCTGTACCAGCGCGTCATATTGCTTCTCGACAGCGCCGAAGGCGATGGCGGAGCCGGACACATTCACGAGGACGACCGGCTTGCCGGTGGCATCCATCGCGGCGAGGAGCTGCTGCTGGATCTGGGGAAGCTCGATATACGTGCGGTCATGGCCCTCGCCCTCCTCGTTGGGGGAAATGCCGCCGACCATCACGATCACATCCGCGTCCTTCACCCGCGCTGCGACCGCCTGCAGGTCCGCGGGACGGCGGCTGAAGAGGTCGAAGGAGAAGGAAGCCGAACGGGCTTCCGGCTGCTCGAGCTCGATGCTGATCTCATAGGTCCTGCCCTCGACCACCGGGAAGGTGGTGGGCGCCGCGCCGCGGAAGAAGCCGCCGAAACGGCCGGCCGGCACCGCGGTCTGCTCGGCGACCGTCTGCCCGTTGACCGTGAGCTTGTACTTGCCGCTGCCGCGGATGGCATAAACCATGTCGCCGGTGTAGTCGGCGGTGAAAGTGCCGCTGTAGCGGGCGGAGAAGTCGGTAAGGTTCAGCCCTTCCGTCCAGGCGCAGTCCTCGTGCGCGAGGGCCGGGGAGGTGGTGTTGAGCGTGAGGGGCTCGTCGTAGTCGACCGCCGCCACGACGCCGCCCTCGAAGGTGGTGCCGTTGAAGTACTCGGCGTGCAGGCCCCTGCCGCCGTCCAGGCGGGCGAGGTAGTGCGTGGTGATGTAGGGATCCACGAGGTCGCAGGCCTTCTCATAGAGGATGTCGGCGCCGGGGGCCGCCGCGCGGATGGCGTCCACGATGGTCTGGGTGTTGGCAGCCGTCGGATAGCCGTTGTAGTTGCCCAGGATTACGCGGGCGTCGTCGGCGTTCGGGCCGACCACGGCGATGGTGATGCCCTCCTTGCGGAGCGGCAGGACCTCGTTCTCGTTCTTCAGCAGGACGATGGCCTCACGTGCGGCCTTGGCGGCCAGCGCGGTATGGGCGGCATTGCTGAGGACATCCTCGCCGAGTCCCGACCAGGGAAGCCGGTTCTCGGGGTCGAACATGCCCAGGCGGATGCGCGCTTCGAGGATGCGGCGGACGCTCACGTCGATATCGGCCTCGGAGATGAGGCCCTTGGCGATGGCGTCGGTCAGGGACTTGTAGCTCGTGCCGCACTCCACGTCCGTGCCGGACAGGACGGCGTCTGCCGAGGCGGAAGCCGCATCGGGGTGCGTGCCGTGCTGGCGGGTGTTGTAGAAGTCGCCGACGGCGCCGCAATCGGACACCACGAGGCCGTTGAAGCCCCATTTCTCACGCAGGATCTCCTGCAGGAGCCGGTCGCTGGCGCAGCAGGGCTCACCCTCATAGCGCTGGTAGGCGCACATCACTTCCTGGACATGGCCGTCCTTGACGATGGCGCGGAAGGCCGGGAGATAGGTCTCCCAGAGGTCGCGCATCGAGACGCTGGCATTGAAGCGGTGCCGGGAGGCTTCGGGGCCGCTGTGCACGGCGAAGTGCTTCGCGCACGCGTGCAGCTTCAGATAATTCTTATCGCTGCCCTGCATCGCCAGCACGGTCTGCGTGCCCATCACGGCGTTCAGGTACGGGTCCTCGCCCGGCGTCTCCTGCCCGCGGCCCCAGCGGGGATCGCGGAAGATGTTCACGTTCGGGCACCAGAACGACAGGCCGTTGTGCCAGATGCCGCCGCTGGGCTCCGTCACGCCCAGCTGGTGGTGGTCGGTGGTGTTCCAGACGGCGCGCGCCTCGTCGGAGACGGCCGTGTAGATCTCAAACTGCTGGGGCGCATCGAAGGTGGCGCCCAGCGCAATCACCTGCGGGAAGACGGTTACGTCGTCATAGCAGATGCCGTGGCAGGCCTCGTTCCACCAGTTGTAGGCCGGGATGTCGAGCCGGTCCACGGACACGGAGCCGTTCATCATCAGGCCGATCTTCTCTTCCGGGGTCAGCAGGGACAGCAGGTTGTCCACACGCTTGTCCACGGACAGGTTCGGGTTCTGGAAGGGATAGTCATAGTGTTGGCAGCCGGCCGCAAGCAGCGCGGCGGCCGCCAGAAGAAGAAGGACTCTTGCTTTCATGGTATGGTAATGGTGATTGGTTTCGCGCCGGAGCAAATATACACAAAAAGTGCAGGAATTGATTAACAAAAAAAAAGATGTGCGTCTATTTTGGGGATTGATTATTGCAGAATCGAAAAATATCTTTACCTTTGCAGTGTAATAGTTCAATAAGACACTATATGCTCATCGAACTCAAAGATGTCAACAAGACCTACAACAACGGCCAGCCGCTGCACGTCCTGAAAGGAATCAGCCTCGGCATCGACAAGGGGGAATTCGTCTCGATCATGGGCGCTTCCGGCTCCGGCAAGTCCACGCTGCTCAACATCCTGGGCATCCTGGACAATTACGACACGGGCGAGTACTACATCGACGGCCGCCTGATCAAGAACCTCACGGAACGTCAGGCCGCGGACTACCGCAACCGGATGATCGGTTTCATCTTCCAGTCTTTCAACCTGATCGGCTTCAAGACCGCCGTCGAGAATGTCGAGCTGCCGCTTTTCTACCAGGGCGTGTCCCGCGCCAGGCGCCACCAGATGGCGATGGAGTACCTCGACCGGCTGGGCCTCGCCGACTGGGCGAAGCACTACCCCAACGAGATGTCCGGCGGTCAGAAGCAGCGCGTGGCCATCGCCCGCGCCCTGATCACCAGCCCCAAGATCATCCTCGCCGACGAGCCCACGGGCGCGCTCGACTCCAAGACCTCCGAGGAGGTGATGCAACTGCTCGGCCGGCTCAACCGCGAGGAGGGCGTGACCATCATCGTGGTCACGCACGAGAGCGGCGTGGCCAACTGCACCGACAAGATCATCCACATCAAGGACGGCGTCATCGGGCAGATCGAAGACAACCGCGAGCACCGCGCGTCGGTGTTCGGCACCAGCACCATCATGAAATGAGAGACCTGTTCACCGAAATCTGGGAGAGCCTCCGGCGCAACAAGCTCCGCACCGTCCTCACGGGCTTCGCGGTATCGTGGGGCATCTTCATGCTCATCGTGCTGCTGGGCGCCGGCAACGGCCTGATGAACGCCTTCATGACCGGCAGCGAGGACATCGCCACGAACACGATGCAAGTCGGCGGCGGCAGGACGTCCAAACCCTACGACGGCCTCAAGGAAGGCCGACGGATCCGGCTGGACGACCGGGACGTGGCCCTGACCGCCGGAGAAGCCTTTTCCGCCCACGTGGACCAGGTGATCGCCACGGTCAGCACCAGCGGCACGGTCAACTACGGCAAACAGTCCGTCTCCGGCACCATCGAGGGCAACTTCCCCGCCCGCCGGCAGATGGAAAAGATCGAAGTCCGCTACGGCCGCTTCATCAACGAGAAAGACATCCGCGACAGCCGCAAGGTCATCGTCCTCCCCGAAAACCAGGTCGAGAAACTGCTCGGAGGCGGTTCCCGCGACACCGGAGCCCGCTTCGCCACGCTGTCGTTCAGCACGGACGGACGGAAGAAGGTGGACGTGCAGTCTTTTCTCGGCCAATATGTCCGGGTCGGCAACATCTCCTACCGGGTCGTCGGCATCACGAAATCCGACCGGATGAGCGACGACAATCTGTTCTACGCGCCCTATACCACGGTCAAGACCATCTACGGCAAAGGCAAGGAGATCGACGACATCACCTTCACCTTCCACGGGCTCGACTCCGAAGCGGCCAACGACGCCTTCGAGGAGCAGTACCGCGCCATGGTCAACCTCCGGCACCGGGCCGCGCCCGACGACAGGCGCGCCCTGTGGATCTGGAACCGCTTCACGCAGAACCTCCAGATGAACAAGGGGCGCAACATCCTCAGCACGGCCCTCTGGATCATCGGCCTGTTCACCCTGCTGGGCGGCATCGTGGGCGTGAGCAACATCATGCTCATCACCGTCAAGGAGCGAACGCACGAATTCGGCATCCGCAAGGCCATCGGCGCGGGCCCCTGGGGCATCATGAAACTGATCCTCGCGGAAAGCGTGACCATCACGGCCTTCTTCGGCTATGTCGGCATGCTGGTCGGCATGATCGCCTGCCAGGTGCTGGACAAGACCGTGGGGCAGGCCACCACGTCCGTGATGGACGAAGAGATCGCCATGCTGGTCAATCCCACCGTCGGCCTGGACGTGGCGGTCGGAGCCACGATCGTACTTGTCGTAGCCGGCACGCTGGCCGGTTTGTTCCCGGCCCGCAAGGCCGCCCTTGTCAGACCCATAGAAGCCCTTCGCGCAGAATGAAATTCGATTTTGACAGTTTCCGGGAGATTGCGGATTCGCTCGTCCGCAACAAGAGCAGGAGCCTGCTCACCGGCTTCGGCGTGTTCTGGGGCATCTTCATGCTGCTCTTCCTGATGGGCGGCGGACAGGGCCTCAAACAGATGATAACCAGCACCTTCGAGGGATTCGCGACCAACACCGGGATCCTGGTTTCCTCCCAGACCTCGCAAGCGTGGAAAGGATTCCGCGAAGGCCGCTACTGGCGCCTCTCCTATACGGACGTGAGCCGTCTCAAGCAGATGATCCCCGAACTGGAGACGGTGACCCCGGTCATCAGCACCTACGGCCGCGAGGCGATCTATGGCGACAACACCTCCACCGTCAGCGTGCGCGGCGTGTATGCGGACTACCGGAAGATTGAAGAGCCGAAGATCAAGTATGGCCGCTACCTCAACGAGACGGATATCCTGCAGGAACGCAAGGTCTGCGTAATCGGCAAGCGCGTGTACCGGGACCTCTTCCCCGAAGGCGGAGATCCCTGCGGCACCTTCATCCAGGTCGGCCCGGTCTATTACCAGATCGTGGGCGTGGATTTCAGCAGCGGCAATATCAGCATCGGCGGCCGCGCGGACCAGTCCCTGCTGGTGCCGCTTCCGCTCTCGCAGAAGATCTACAACCGCGGCCACGACGTGGACCTTATCTGCACCGTGGCCTATTCCGGCATCCGGATGTCGGACCTGGAGCCCCGCATGCGCCAGATCATCGCGAAACAGCATACTTTTGACCCTTCGGACAAACAGGCGCTGGTGCTGATCAATACCGAACAGATGTTCGCCCTGGTGGATAATCTCTTCGCCGGCGTAAACTTCCTGATCTGGCTGGTGGGGCTCGGAACCATCCTGGCGGGCGTGATCGGCGTAAGCAACATCATGATGGTCACGAAGGAGCGCACCACCGAGATCGGCATCCGCCGGGCCATCGGCGCCACCCCGCGCTACATCCTCTCCCAGATCATCCTGGAAAGCATCGCCCTCACGCTGACGGCAGGATCCTTCGGCATCGTTTTCTCCGTATTCCTGCTGCGGCTGACGGAGACGATCGTGCGGATGAACCCCGACAATCCGGCAGCCAGCTTCCAGATCGGATTCTGGCTGGCCGTCGCGGCGGCCCTGATGCTGACCGCGCTCGGCGTGGTCGCAGGCCTGGCACCGGCGTCCCGTGCGATGGCCATCAAGCCGGTGGACGCCATGAGAGACGAATGATAAAATAAAAACCAACGATATGAAACGAATCTTCAAGTACATCATTTTCGCCCTGATCGGGCTGATCTTCATCGGGACTTTCGCCTATCTGTTCCGCAACTCCCGGCCCGAGCAGGTCGCGTACCAGGAACTGGAGGCCACGGCCATGGACATCCACCGGACGACCGTCGTGACCGGCAAGATCGAGCCGCGCAACGAGGTCAACGTCAAGCCGCAGATCAACGGCATCATCGCCGAACTCTACAAAGAGGCCGGCCAGCAGGTCAAGGAAGGCGAGGTGATCGCCAAGCTCCGCGTGATTCCGGACATGAACTCCCTGAGCTCCGCCCAGTCCCGTGTGCGCCTCTCGGAAATCAACCTCAAGCAGGCCAAGACCAACTACGAGCGCGAAAAGGCCCTCTACGACAAGAAACTCGTCAGCGACGAAGAATATGACCAGGTGCTCCAGTCCTACAATCAGGCGCAGGAAGAGGCCGCGGCGGCCAAAGAGTCCCTGGAGGTCATCCGCGACGGCGTGTCTTCCCGCAACACCACCGGCAGCTCCACCCTGGTCCGCTCCACCATCACGGGCCTGATCCTCGACATCCCCGTCAAAGTGGGCAATTCGGTGATCCAGGCCAACACGATGAACGACGGCACCACGGTCGCCACCGTGGCCGACATGTCCGACCTCATCTTCGATGGCAACATCGACGAGACCGAAGTGGGGGCCCTTGTGGAAGGCATCCCGATGCGTATCAGCATCGGCGCCCTGCCGGACTACAGCTCCGAGGCCGCCCTGGAATACATTTCCCCGAAGGCGGTCGAGAACAACGGCGCCAACCAGTTCGAGATCAAGGCTGCGGTGCAGGTCAATTCGGCCCACATGATCCGCTCCGGCTACAGCGCCAACGCCGAGATCGTGCTGGAAACGGCCAGAGAGGTCCTGTCCATCCCGGAGAGCGCGCTGGAGTTCGACGGCGACGACACCTATGTCTGGCGCAAGAACGACGCCGGCGGCTACGACCGCGTGCCGGTCAGGACCGGCCTGAGCGACGGCGTCAACATCGAAATCAAGGAAGGCCTGGTCCAGGGCGACATCGTCCGCGGCCCGAAGATCATCAACGAAGCAAACTGACATGGCCATGAATAAAATGATTCTCACCCTCGCCGCGCTGGCCTGCTGCCTGTCCGCCCGGGCCCAACAGGGCCCCTGGAGCCTCCAGGACTGCATCGACCATGCGCTGGAGCACAGCCTCACCATCCGGCAGAGCGCGCTCACGGTCGAACAGCGCGAGGTGGACCTCAACACGGCCCAGGGCCGCCGGCTGCCGACCGTCAGCGGCTCGGCCTCGGAGAGCCTTTCCTTCGGCCGCGGCCTCACCGCCGACAACACCTACTCCAACTCCAATACGACCTCCACGTCCTTCAACCTCGGCGCCAGCATGCCCATTTTCCAGGGCTTCGACATCACCAACGGCATCAAGGTCGGCAAGCTGAACCTGGCCGCCGCGACGGCCGATCTGGAGAAGGCGCGCGACGACATCCGCGTGGCCGTGGCACAGGCGTATGTCCAGATCCTCTACAACCAGGAGCTGCTGCGCGTGGCGCATGAGCAGGCGGAGCATGACGCGGAGCTGCTGGAACAGATCCGCGAACGGCTCGCCGCCGGCAAGGTGAGCGCCGCGGAGGTGTCCGCCCAGCAGGCCACCCTCGCCCAGAGCCGCCAGTCGGAGATCCAGGCCGAAGGGAACCTGCGCATTTCCATCCTGGAGTTGACCCAGCTGCTGGAGATCCCTTCGCCGGAAGGTTTCTCCATTGTGGTGCCCGAGGTGGGCGACCCCTCGCAGACCCTGCTGATGCGGCCCGAGGCCATTTATGAAGAGGCTGTCGCCATCCGGCCGGCCGTCGAGGCTGCCCGGATCAACGTGGACGCCGCCGAGCTGGCCATCGCCCGCGCCAAAGGCGCCTACCTCCCCTCGCTGACGGTCAACGGCGGCATCGGCTCCAACTTTTACACCAACTCCGTGATGAAGTCCGCCCCGTTCGGCGAGCAGATGAAGAACAATTTCGGCCAGTCCCTCGGCATGTCGCTGAGCATCCCCATCTTCCAGGGCTTCGCCACCCGTAACCGGGTCCGCACGGCCCAGCTGAGCTACGAGGGCCAGCAGATCCAGCTGGAGAACGTCAAGAAGGCGCTCTACAAGGAGATCCAGCAGGCTTACTACAACGCCGTGACGGCCCAGGCCCGCTACGCCGGCAGCCGCGAGAGCGCGCAGAGCGCACGCCAGCACTACGAGCTGACCGAGGAGAAATACACGGTGGGCAAGGCCGGCGTGGCCGATTACAACGACGCCCGCAACAGCTGGCTGCGTGCCGAGTCCGACCACATCCAGGCCCGCTTCCAGTGCCTGTACCAGATCAAATTGCTGGATTTCTACCGGGGTCTGGACCTGCAATTCTAATTAATTGCTAATTTTGCGGTATGAAAAAATTGATTCTGCTAAGCTTCGCGGCGCTTGCGCTCTCCGCCGCCGCCTTCGCCCAGGACCGCGAGATCGATCTTCGCAACTGGGAGGATTTCAACAAGATTGACCTTTCCAAGGGCCGTACCCGCGTGGACACCGGCCTCAGTTTCGCCTTCCCGATGAACTTCGCCTGGACGACGCTGACCAACATCAACTACAAGGGGGACTGGGCCGGCAGCGACCTCGCGGGCTTCCTGAATTTCGACACCGGCCGCAACTTCGTGTATGGGCTGCAGCTCATCGACGTGAACATCCACTACGGCGCCCTGTACCTCTCAGCAGGTCTGCGCTGGACCTTCATGGACTTCACCTTCAAGGACAACCAGACTTCGATCAAACAGGTCGGCAACAGCTTCGTCCCGTATCGCATCCCGACCGAGATATCGAACTACGACTACCGCAAATCCAAGATCCACTCCACCTACTTCGGCCTGCCCGTCCGCCTGGGCGTCAACTTCGGCAAAGCCACGTTCTACGCCGGCGGCAGCATCGAATACCTCGTGAACGGCTACGCCAAATACAAGCGTCCCGTCAGCAGGGCACAGATGAAAGCGCTCTTCAACCCGATCCGCGCCACCGTCGAGGGCGGGTTCTCCTACGGCATCCTCGGCGTGTTCGTCCAGTACGGACTGACCTCGCTCTTCGCGCAGGACCTGAGCGATGCCCGGACCCTCACCTTCGGCATCCTTCTGGGGCTGTAGGAATGGCCTTTCAGGAGATTGAACGCAAATTCCTGGTCGCCGGAGACTTCCGCGGGGAGGCTTCCGGCGCCAGCCGTATCGTCCAGGGCTTCCTGAGCTCGGCGCCGGGACGCACCGTGCGCGTCCGGATCCGCGGCGACCGGGGATACCTGACGGTCAAGGGCCCGGCGCAGGGGATCACCCGCTTCGAGTGGGAAAAAGAGATTCCCGCCGACGAGGCGGAGCAGTTGCTCGCCCTGTGCGAGCGCGGCGTGATCGACAAGACGCGCCACCTCGTCCCCGCCCCGGACGGACACGTCTGGGAGGTGGACGAATTCCACGGCGACAACGCGGGGCTCGTGGTCGCCGAGATTGAACTGCAGGCGGAGGACGAACCCTTCGTGCGCCCGGCCTGGCTGGGCGGGGAAGTCACGGGCGACCGCCGCTACTACAACTCCATGCTGATCAAATGTCCTTACAAAGACTGGAAATGAAAAAGACCGTACTCGTGTCCGGCGGAGCCGGATTCATCGGCAGCCACGTGACCGTGGAGCTGGCCCGGGCCGGCTATGACGTGCTCATCGCCGACAACTTCTCCAACTGCGACGAGACCAATTACAAAGGCGTCTGCGCCATCCTGGGACGGGAGCTCCCGATGATTCCCATGGACTTCTGCCATAAATCCGCCGTCGAAGATCTCTTCGACCGGCATCACATCGACGCCGTCATCCATTTCGCCGCCTTCAAGGCGGTGGGCGAGTCGGTCGCCGAGCCGCTGAAATACTACCGCAACAACCTCACCTCGTTCATCAATATCCTGGAGGCAGCCCGCAGCCAGGGGGGGTGCAACGTGCTGTTCTCCTCGTCTGCGACAGTCTATGGACAGACGGACAAGCTGCCCGTGACGGAAGATACTCCGCGCCAGCCGGCCGAGTCGCCCTACGGCAACACGAAGACCATGTGCGAGGACATCCTGCGCGACAGCGTGAAGGCCTATCCGGGCGTACGCGGCATCGCGCTGCGCTATTTCAACCCCATCGGCGCACACCCCTCCGCGCTGATCGGCGAGCTGCCGCGCGGCGTGCCCAACAACCTGGTCCCCTTCATCACCCAGACCGCCATCGGCAAGCGCGAGTGCCTGTCCGTGTTCGGCAACGACTATCCCACGCCGGACGGGACCTGCCTGCGCGACTTCATCGACATCGTGGACCTCGCGAAGGCGCATGTCTGCGCCGTGGCGCGCATGCTCGACGGCCGGATGAAGCAGGACTACGAGATCTTCAACGTCGGCACGGGCCGGCCGCTCTCCGTGCTGGAGCTGATCACCGCCTTCGAGAAGGTCAACGGCGTGAAACTGAACTGGAAGTACGCCCCGCGCCGTCCCGGCGACGTGGTGGCCATCTGGGCCGATCCGACCCGGGCGGAGCAGGAACTGGGCTGGAAGGCGGAGCGCAGCGTCGAGCAGACCCTCGCCACCGCCTGGGCCTGGGAAAAGCACCTCGCCTCCCTGTCATTCTGAGCACAGCGAAGAGTCCATGTATGTCGGCTTGATCAGCGACACCCACGGGGTATTCTCCGACGGCTTCCGGAAATTCCTGGAGCCGGTGGACGTCATCTGGCATGCCGGCGACTTCGGGGGCGGCATCTCCTTCGTCGATTCGATTGCCGCGTTCAAGCCCCTGGTCGGCGTGCACGGCAACTGCGACGGGCAGGACATCCGGCGCGAATACCCGGCCTTCCAATACCTGGAGGTCCAGGGCAAGAAGGTCCTGATGACCCACATCGGCGGTTCTCCCGGGCACTACGACCTGCGCGCCGCCGCGCTCATCGACCGGTACAAGCCGGATGTATTCATCTGCGGCCACTCCCACATTCTCAAGGTGATGCAGGACCATAAGAACAAACTGCTTTACCTCAACCCCGGCGCCGCCGGCATCCAGGGCTGGCATGTCGTCCGGACCGCCCTGCGCTTCCGGATCGAAGCGGGCAGAGTGAAAGATATGGAAGTATTTGAGCTTCCGAGATAGGAAATATGAAAAACAAGTTAGTAGTTGTACGCAGGGCCCTGCCGGTCCTGTTCCTCCTGGCAGCCCCCGGCGTGGCCGCCCGGGCACAGGATCATCCCGATTCCGCCCTTGAGCAGCTCGAGGGCGTCGTCGTCACCACCAGCCGGCTTCCGGCCTATCTGGGCGAGAGCGTGCGCATCGTGACCGTGCTGGACAGCGTGGCCATCTCCACGATTCCGGCCTCCAATATCAACGACCTGCTCAAATTCGCCGCGGGCGTGGACGTCCGGCAGCGGGGGCCCGAAGGGATCCAGACCGACATCAGCCTGCGCGGCGGCACCGGCGAGCAGATTGCCGTCCTGCTGGACGGCGTGAGCATCTCGGATCCGCAGACCGGGCACAATTCCGCCGACTTCCCCGTGAGCATATCCGAGATTGAGCGCATCGAGATCCTGGAAGGCCCGGCTGCGCGCACCTACGGCACGTCCGCCCTGCTCGGGGCCATCAACATCGTCACGAAAAAGGACAAGAACAAGGCCGATGAGATGATGGCGGAGGTCGTGATACCGGAAGAAGAACTCTCTGAAGATGATGAAATTCAAGTCGTTGGAGGAGATACTCCAATAGTTCATCCTCCATATACCACAGATGTTGCGGAATTGAAAGTCGCAACCAGCGTATTTGACTCAATTAAGATCAGACCAAGTTCACTTATAACACAGTATTTCTCTCAGCACCTCGATCATATTATACCAAGAAAGGAGAAGGTGATGAAGGACTATTTGAATGCATACTTCAGTGAATACATGAGTAAACCTGTGGATTTGAGGCATCTCTACACCGCTGAACATACATGCCTGTTAATGTCGCATGTAGAACCTTTGTTTCAAGCATTCACTCGGATTCTCAGATGTTTGAACTATTCTCTGGGTTCAGAGAGTGAGTGTGAACGAGTGATATCTAAAATGGAAGATATATGCGGCAATAAGAAAACGAATATGTTGATTACAACATTGTCGAATCGAT
>CAJOMY010000066.1 GCA_905235775.1 uncultured Bacteroidales bacterium
CGGCATCCGAGTCATAACGGATGCCGGGCTCCAACGACTCCGGCCGGACGACAAACAAACGCCCGACTTTCTCCCGGAGGCTCATTTTCTGCAGGGATGAAATGGATTTCATTCTTCAAAAATAAGGAATTTTCCGAAATTACGCTATCTTTGCATCCGGCTTGCAGGACGCAGGCCAAGGGGTGCTGGGGCCCGTGGGGCCGCGGCTGAGATGATACCCTCAAACCTGATCGGGGTAATGCCCGCGTAGGAAACCGTTATCTTCCCATCCCCCTTATTGTATCATTTTACTTACAATTAAGGATTAACTATGTACAAACGTTTGTCGGACGCCGCGCTGCCGCTTCTGTTGGCGGTCGCCGGCGCTTCTTCCGCCGCGGCCCAGGCCCCGGCGGATTCCCTGCAGGTCGAGGAGCTGCAGCAGGCTGTGATCGGCGCCGTGCGCGCCGACAAGGACGCCCCCTTCGCCGTCGCCAACATCTCCCGCCGCGAGCTGCAGGACTTCTCCACGACCGGCATCGAACTGCCGCAGCTGTTCGCCCGCACGCCGGGCATCCTCGCATGGAGCGAGAACGGCGTGGGCACCGGCACCTCCTATATGCGCATCCGCGGCGCCGGCGGCTCCCGCATCAACGTCACCTTCGACGGCGTCCCACTCAATTCCCCGGAGGACCAGACCGTCTTCTGGGCCAACATGAACTCCTACGGCACCCTGACGGGCAGCGTGCAGATCCAGCGCGGCGTGGGCAGCTCCACCAACGGCGACGGCGCTTTCGGCGGCACCATCGCGCTCGGCTCCCTGGCGCCCTCGCTCGTGCCCACAGCGGAACTGAACTTCTCCTATGGATCCTGGAACACCGCCAACTGGGGCATCAACGCCTCCACGGGTCTGCTATGGAACCATCTCGTCATCGAGAGCGCCTACCACCAGACCAGCACCGACGGCTACCTGCACGGCACCTCCGGCCGCTCGGGCAGCTACTTCGGCGGCATCAGCTATCTGGGACGCGACTGGAAGATCTCCTACAAGCTCCTGGGCAACTTCGAGACCACCGGGCAGGCCTGGAACGGCGTCACCGCCGGCACCGACGACCTGTCCATCATGGCCGGCACCTACGGCAACCCGGACGGCGTGCGCAGCTATGCGGACATGGTGGCTGCCGGTCTCGGACAGTACAACTCCCTCTATGAACGGCTGATACTTGAGGACGCCATCGTCTTTCCGAATGCCGTGGGCCACACGGAGCGCTACAAGATGTCGGACGGCAGTTTCTGGCCCCGCACCACGGACAATTTCTGGCAGACCCACCACATCCTGAACTTCGCCTGGAATATCAACGACTGGTGGAAACTCTCCGTCTCGCCGCACTACACCCACGGCTACGGCTACTACGAAGAGTTCCGCTACCAGAACAAAGTCACCAAATTCGGCATTCCGACCTTTATCAACACTGAAACCGGCCAGACCGTGAAGCGGGCGGATGTCGTGCGCCGGAAGGGACTCATGCAGGATTCGTACGGCGTCGTGGCGAACGTCGTCTTCCGCCGCGGCGACTGGGACGTTACCGGCGGCCTGTCCGTCCAGCAGTTCCGGGGCAACCACTTCGGCTATCTGACCTACGGCGATCCGAATGTCATCTGGTACATGATTGGTCTCAACACACCCGTGTTCGG
Organism: uncultured Bacteroidales bacterium; assembly: GCA_905235775.1. Classification (GTDB taxonomy): domain Bacteria; phylum Bacteroidota; class Bacteroidia; order Bacteroidales; family UBA932; genus Cryptobacteroides. The sequence continues at coordinate 1,675 of CAJOMY010000066.1, forward strand.
GGAGGACCATAGGCTCAGGTATCCCTACTACGACTCCGACGCTGCCAAGCTGGACGCCAGCGCCTTCGTGAAGGCTTCCTATGCCCTGGGGAAGGAATGGAGCCTGTTCGGAGACGTGCAGTACCGGCACGTGGGCTACCGCTCCGGCGGCTACAACGACAAATATTATCTGGATGACAACGGCGTGCCGCAGAAGCACTACTTGGACATCAACGCCCACTACAATTTCTTCAATCCCAAAGCCGGCGTCAACCTCAGCCGGGGCGGCCACCGCGCCTACGCCTCCTTTGCGATGGCGCATCGCGAGCCGGAACGCAACAATTTTACCGACAACGGCAAGTATCCCGCCCCGCGCGCCGAGCGCCTGATGGACTGGGAGGCGGGCTATCAGTATGAAGGCAGCCGCTTCCGCGCCGGCGTGAATCTCTATTATATGCGCTATCGCGACCAGTTGGTCCAGACCGGCGAGGTCAGCGACATCGGCGAGGCGCTGACCACCAACATCCCGGACTCCTACCGCCTGGGCGCCGAACTGACTGCCGGCTGGAATGTGACGCGCTGGCTGATCCTCGAGGGAAACGCGGCGCTGAGCCGCAACCGCCTGCTCGACTTCGACGAATATGTCGAGGACTGGGACAACGGCATCCGGAAGATCCATTATGCCGACGCGCCGCTGGCCTACTCCCCGGATGCCATCCTGAACGGTTTCGTGAACCTGCATTTCGGGGGTTTCCGTGCCGTCTGGCACACGGGCTATGTCAGCCGGATGTACCTCGACAACAGCGGCAACGCCGAGCGCGCGCTGCCCGCCTACAGCCTCTCCGACCTCAGCCTCGGCTACCGGATCCGGCCGCGCAAAGTACTGAAGGAGATTGACTTCGGTGTGGATTTCAACAACCTCTTTTCCGCCCGCGTGGCCCGGAGCGGCTGGGTTTACAGCGCCATCTGCGACAGCTACGGACACCCGGACGAGCATCGCTACTACCAGATCGGTTTCATCCCGGTGGCGCCGCTCACCGTCCTCGGACACATCACCGTTCGATTCTGATTTTGCCAGGACGGACTTGCCGTGCCGGCGACCCTTTTCCCGGGTAGGGGCGCGGAGCGCCTGAGAGCCGGTGCGGCAAGTCTGTCCGAAAATATTTTAAAAAAGTGGATACTTTACGTTTTCTGGATATCCTCGGATTCGTCGTCGGACTGGTTTACCTGATTCTCGAGTACAAGGCGAGCATCTGGCTCTGGCTGGCGAGCATCATCATGCCGGCCATCGACATGGTGCTGTACTACAAGGCGGGCCTGTACGCCGACTTCGGCATGGCCATCTATTACTGCCTGGCCGGCGTGTACGGCTGGTTTTCCTGGCGTTATTTCAAGACGGCCCGGCAGGCGAAGGAGGCCCGGCGGGCGGAGCGGCCGGTCACGCGCTACAAGCGCGCCCACATCCTTCCGTCGGCCGCCGCGCTGGCACTGCTGTGGTTCGGGATCTGGTGGATGCTCACGCACTGGACGAATTCGACCGTTCCGGTGGCGGATGCCTTCACCACGGCGCTGAGCATCGTGGCCCTCTGGGCCCTGGCGCAGAAATACGCAGAGCAGTGGCTGCTGTGGCTGGTCGTGGATGTGGTCTGCTGCATCCTCTATATCCGCAAGGGCATCCCCTTCAAGGCCACGATATACGGACTCTACACCGTTTTCGCGGTCTTCGGCTACCGGAAGTGGCTGGGGATGATACAGGCGGACTAATCCGCGCAGATCCGTGCGGCGACCTGCTCGAGGAAGTGGCGGTCGGTGTCGTCGAAGGCGTCCAGCTCGCGGCTGTCGATGTCGAGTACACCGAAGATGTCATCGTTGTGCCACACGGGGACGACGATTTCGCTGCGCGACGCCGAGGAGCAGGCGATGTGGCCGGGAAACTGCTCCACGTCCGGCACGATGATGGTTTTCCGTTCTTTCCAGGCCGTGCCGCACACTCCGCGGCCGAAGGCGATGCGGGTGCAGGCGACGGGGCCCTGGAAGGGACCCAGGACCAGTTCGCCGTCCAGGACGCGGTAGAATCCGGTCCACCACCAGCCCATTTCCCGGTGGAGCAGGGCCGCGACGTTGGCCATCCGCGCGACCACGTCCGATTCTCCGGAGACAAGGGCCCCGGCCTGGGGCAGCAGGGCTTCATATGCCCTTGTTTTTGCTGTTGTATCCATGGGCTAACGGTGACGCAGGGCGAGTTCGTGCTCAAGCTCTTCCAGGCTGACGCCCTGCTGTTCGAGCAGGACCAGCAGGTGGTAGATCAGGTCCGAGGCTTCATAGACAAAGCGGTCGCGCATGCCGTCCACGGCTTCGATGACGGCCTCGCCGGCTTCTTCGACCACCTTCTTCCCGATGGCCTTGGGTCCCTTGATGAAGAGCCGGGTGGTGTAGGATCCCTCGGGCATCCGGGCGTGCCGGTCGGCCACCACGGCCTGCAGGGTGCGGATGAAGCCCTCATCGTCGGGGGTGTCGAAACAGGCGGTGGTGCCGCGATGGCAGGTGGGGCCGTCGGGACGGGCCTTGACCAGCAGGGTGTCGGCGTCGCAGTCGGCGAACATCTCTATGACGTGGAGGAAGTTGCCGCTGGTCTCGCCCTTGGCCCACAGTTCCTGCCGGCTGCGGGACCAGAAGGTCACAAGCCCGCTGCTGACGGTCTTGTCGAAAGCCGATTCGTTCATGTAGCCCAGCATCAGCACTTTCAGGGTGGTGGCATCCTGGACGATCACCGGGAGCAGTCCGTCGCCGGTCTTATCTAATTTAAAATCACAGAATTTCATATTCTTTGCCATTGTTTCCGGGATGCCGGTGTCCTCTGGTGCCCGTGCCACCCCCGGCATCGTAAGCGGGAGGGGCCCACGAAGTGGGAAGGGTCGCTAAGCGACGGCAGCCGGAGGACGGCTGGCATCCCGGAAATGTTACATTCTGACATTGATACCTGCGGCGCGGAGCGCCTGTTTGAGGGTGGGGATGGGTATCTGCCCGTAGTGGAAGATGCTGGCGGCGAGGGCGGCGTCGGCGCGTCCTTCGCAGAGCACGCGTCGGATGTCCTCTACGGAACCGGCGCCGCCCGAGGCGATCACCGGAATCGTGAGCTCATCCGCCAGGCGGGCATAGACCGCATCGGCATAACCCGCCCGCGTGCCGTCGTGGTCCATCGAGGTGAAGAGGATTTCGCCGGCCTCCCGGGCCCAGGCGAACAGTTCCACGTCGGTCAGGCGTTTGCCGCCGTGCGTGGTGCAGGTCCAGCGGCCTTCGATGCACTTGGCGTCGATGGCCACCACGACGAACTGGCTGCCGTACTTGAGGGCGATGCGCCCGATCAGGGACGGGTCGGCGATGGCGGCGCTGTTGAGTGAAATCTTGTCCGCACCGGCGTCCAGCAGCCGCGCGGCGTCTTCGATACTGCCGATACCGCCTCCCACGGTGAAGGGGATGTCAATCCCCAGGGCGATGCGCTCCACGAGTCCGGCGAAGGTGCGCCGTCCCTCCTGGGTGGCGCTGATGTCGAGGTAGACCAGCTCGTCGGCGCCGTCCCGGGCGTATTGCACGCCCATTTCGACAGCGTCTCCGACTTCGCGGAGCCCCTCGAAGTTGATGCCCTTGACAACGCCGCCGTCCTTTACATCGAGGCAGGGGATGATGCGTTTTGCGACCATGATTTGATTTCTTCCAGACGGATGCGGTTCTCATAGATGGCTTTGCCCACGATGACCTTGTGCAGGTGCAGGGCGTCCAGCGCACGGATGTCCGACAGGTCGGAGATACCGCCGCTGACCGTGAAACTCAGGTTCGGGAACGCCCGCTGCAGACGTACGTACAGCGAGGACGCGGGGCCCTGCAGCGTGCCGTCGCGGGAAATCTCCGTGACGATGCATTCCTGCAGCCCCAGGGGGAGAAAGCGTGAGACGAGGTCTTCGATGCCCAGCGGGGAGGAGTCCTGCCAGCCGGAGATGGCCACACGGCCGTTGCGCACGTCGGCTCCGAGGATGATGTGCGGTCCGTATTGGCTCAGCCAGTTTTTGAACAGCTCAGGCTGCCGGACGGCGACGCTGCCGATGACGGCGTGCGTGGCGCCGGCCTCGAAAGCATCCTTGAGCGCTGCGTCGCCGGCGAGGCCGCCGCCCCATTCCAGTTCGCAATCCACCGCTCCTGCGATGGCTTCGAGGGTGCGGAGGTTCCGCGGTTCGCCGACTTTGGCTCCGTCCAGGTCCACGAGGTGGATGCGCTTCACGCCGCAGTCGGCATAGCTGCGCGCCACGTCGACAGGGGAGCCGTCATAGATGGTTTTCTGCAGGTAATCGCCGCGTGTCAGGCGGACGCAGCGGCCGTCGATGAGATCGATGGCGGGGATAATCTGGATCATAGTGCGAGGAAATTGCGGAGAATCGCCGCTCCGACCGAGCCGCTCTTCTCCGGGTGAAACTGGGTGCCGTAGAAATTCTCGTATTTGAGTGCGGCGCTGAACAGGCAGTCGCCGTGGCGGCAGGTGGCGATGGTGTCCGGACACAGCTCCGGGTAGTACGAGTGAACGAAATAGACGAAGCTGCCGCCTTCCATACCCTTGAACAGTTTGCTGTCCAGGTTGCCGAGGGTGTTCCAGCCCATGTGCGGGACTTTGGCGTCCGGCGTCTCGGCGAAGCGGCGTACGCGGGCGTCGAAAATGCCCAGGCCCTGCGTCGGCCCTTCTTCGGAGTCGCGACACATCAGCTGCAGCCCCACGCAGATGCCCAGTACGGGCCGGCGCAGGCTCTTGACCAGCTCGCACAGGCCGCGCGAACGGAGGCTCTCCATCGCCTCGGCGGCGTTGCCCACGCCTGGGAGGATCACTTTGTCCGCCGCGAGGATCCGGGCGGGATCCGCGGTGAGTTCATATTCCACGCCCAGGCGCTGCAGGGCGTTGCCGACCGAACGGATATTGCCGGCGTCGTAGTCGATGATGGCAATCATAGCAGTCCTTTGCTGGAAGGGAGATTGTAGCTGAAAACGTCGCGGCGTACCGCCTGCTTGAGGGAACGGGCGAAGGCCTTGAAGACGCCCTCGGCGAGGTGGTGGTTGTTCTCGCCGCGGGCCTGCACGTACAGGTTGGCGCGCATGGCGTCGGAGAGCGACTTGAAGAAGTGCTTGAACATCTCCGTGGGTACGTCGCCCACGTACTCGCGGGTGAAGGTCACATCCCAGACCAGCTCGCTCCGGCCGCCGAAATCCAGCAGCACGAGGGCGCGGCTCTCGTCCATGGGCAGGGCGAAGCCGTAGCGGTCTATGCCCCGTTTGTCGCCCAGGGCCTGCCGCAGGGCCTCGCCGAGGGCGATGCCCACGTCCTCGATGGTGTGGTGTTCGTCCACCTCCAGGTCGCCCTTGCAGCGGATCTCCAGGGCGATGCCGCCGTGGTGGATGAGCTGCGTGAGCATGTGGTCGAAGAATTTCAGGCCGGTGTCGATGCCGGAGGGCCCTTTGCCGTCCAGGTCCACGCGGACGAAGATGTCGGTCTCGCCGGTCTTGCGGGCGACGGTGGCGCTGCGCGCGCTGCTGCGGATGGTCTCCGCGATCTGCGCCCAAGTCAGTTCGCCGACCAGCAGCGCCTGCGCACCGAGATTCTGCGCCAGCTGGCGGTCCGTCTCCCGGTCGCCGACGACCCAGCTGGCCGCGAGGTCGTAGGATCCGTCGAGGTACTTGCCGAACATCCCCGTACCGGGCTTGCGGTTGGGGGACTTGTCCTCCGGCATCGACGGATCGATCAGTATGTCGTCGAAATGGACGCCTTCGCCCTCCAGGGTGCGCAGGAGCAGGTTCTGGGCGGGCCAGAAATCCGCTTCCGGGAAGGCGGGCGTGCCCAGTCCGTCCTGGTTGGAGGCCATGACGAGTTCATAGCCCAGGCCGGAAAGGGCCTTGAGTCCGGAGATGGCGCCGGGCACGAAGACGACCTTGTCCAGGGCGTCGATCTGCTCGTCGGCGGGTTCGCACAGCAGGGTGCCGTCCCTATCGATGAATATCGCCTTTTTCATATGCTTGCAGGGATTGTAGCAGTCGGTCGTTCTCGGACGTGAGTCCGATGGTGATGCGCAGGCAGCCTGCACAGCCGCTCACGCGGGAACGGTTGCGCACGATGATGCCGTCGGCGAGCAGGTGCGCGTAGAGGGCGTCGGCGTCGTCCACCTGCACGAGCAGGAAATTGGCGTCGCTCGGCCAGACGCGGCGCACGAAGCCGAAGGCGGGCAGCGCCGCCGCCACGCGGGTGCGCTGGCCCACAATCTCGGCCACCTGGCCGTCTATCGGCCGGTCCAGCGCCTTCAAGACCAGCTCCTGGGTGGACTGGTTGATATTGTAGGGGTACTTGACCATCGACATCAGCCGGATGATGTACGGGCTGGCGAAGGCCATGCCGAGCCGCAGTCCGGCGAGGCCATAGGCCTTGGACAGCGTCTGGAAGATGACAAGGTTGGGAAATTCCGGCAGGCGTGTGCGCAGGCTGCCCTGCCCGCTGAAGTCGGCGTAGGCCTCGTCCAGCACGACGATGCCGGGGAAGCGCCGGATGAGCGAAACCAGCTCCCCGGTCGGGAAGGCGTTGCCGGACGGGTTGTTGGGGCTGCACAGGAAGAGCAGCCGGGTGTGTGTGTCCGAGGCGGCGAGCAGGGCCTCCGCCGGCAGGGAGAAATCCGGGCCGAGGGGGATGCGCCGCATCTCGACGTCGTTGATGTCCGCCGCGACGTTGTACATGCCGTAACTGGGTTCGATGGCGACGGCGTTGTCCACGCCCGGCGTGCAGAAGATGCGGAACACCAGGTCGATGGCCTCGTCGCTGCCATTGCCCAGGAAAAGGCTTTCCGCCGGAATCCCCTTGATGGCGGCGATCTTGGCTTTGAGGGCCTTCTGGTGCGGGTCGGGGTAGCGGTTATAGCCTGTGGGATAGGGGCTTTCGTTGGCATCCAGGAAGATGCCCAGCGTCCCCTGGTACTCGTCGCGGGCGGTGGAGTAGGGGCACAGGGCGCGGATGTTCGGCCGCACGAGCTGTTCGATGTCCTGGCTATTCATGGGCGAGACGGATTTTGACGGCGTTGGCGTGGGCTTGCAGGCCTTCCGCCTCGGCCATCGTGACGATGGTGTCTGACAATTCGCGCAGTCCTTCCGGCGTGAGTTCCTGGAGCGTCATCTTGCGGAAGTAGCTGTCCAGGTTGACCCCGCTGAACGACCGGGCCCAGCCGCAGGTGGGCAGGGTGTGGTTGGTGCCGGAAGCGTAGTCGCCGGCGCTTTCCGGCGTCCAGGCGCCCACGAAGACGCTGCCGGCCGCCGTGATGCGCCCGGCAAGGCTCCAGGGATCCCGCACGGCGAGGATGAGGTGTTCGGGGGCGTAGGCGTTGGCGAAGTCCACCCGGTCCTGTGCGTCGCCGAGCACGATGCAACGGCTCTTGTCCAGGGCCTTCCGGACAAAATCCTCGCGGGGCAGTTCGCGGGTCTGCCGCTCTACCTCGATGCGTACAGCCTCCGCCGTCCCGGCATCGGGACAGACCAGCATCACCTGGCTGTCGGCGCCGTGCTCCGCCTGGGAGAGCAGGTCGGCCGCGGCGAAGGCGGCCGGGGTCGATCCGTCGGTCACGACCATGACCTCGGACGGCCCGGCGGGCATGTCGATGGCCACCGTCCCGGCGGACAGCAACTGCTTGGCGGTGGTGACGTATTGGTTGCCGGGACCGAAGATCTTGTCCACCTTCGGGACCGTCCGGGTGCCGTAGGCCATGGCGGCCACGGCCTGGGCGCCGCCGAGCTTGAAAACCCGCTTCACCCCGCAATAGGCGGCGGTGTAGAGCACTTCGGCATTGACCCGCCCGTCCTTGCCTGCAGGGGTGCAGAGCACCACATCGGGGCAGCCGGCGATATCGGCCGGCACGGCGAGCATCAGCACGGTGGAGAAGAGGGGAGCGGTGCCCCCGGGAATGTAGAGGCCCACGCGCCCGATGGGCACGGGCCGCTGGATGCAGCACACGCCCGGCGCCGTCTGGACGCGGACTTCCTGCGGACGTTGCGCTTCGTGGAAAGCGCGGATGTGCCGTTCGGCACGGGCGATGGCCCGTTTGACTGCGGGGCTGACACGCACTTCCGCCTCCAGGATCTCGTCGGGCGTCACTTCGATCGCGTCGAGGGGACGTCCGTCGATCTCTTCCGACAGTGCGCGGAGAGCGTCGTCGCCCTGCTCGCGCACGCGCTGCAGGATCGCCTCCACGCGTTCGCGGACAGTCGGATTGAGGGCCGAGGGGCGGGCGCAGAGCGCCTCCCATTGCTCCCGGGGCGGGTTGATACAAGTTTCCAGCATGGCTTACGGAATGAGTTTGTCGATATTCAGTACCAGGATGCCCTCGGCACCGATGGCCTTGAGCTGCCTGATCTTGTCCCAGAGTTCATCTTCGTCCACCACGGAGTGCAGCGAACACCAGCCCTCGGCGGCAAGCGGCATCACGGTCGGACTGCGCATGGCCGGCAGGATACGCGTGGCTTCCTCGACAGCTGTTTGCGGCAGGTTCATCAGGATATATTTCTTGCGGCGGCTGACCATGGCCGAATCGATACGGAAAAGCATCTCGTCCAGGATTGCCTGCTGCGCGGGGGTAAGGCTCCCGCTCGAAATGAGCACGGCCTCGGACCGGAAGACCTGCTCCACTTCCACCAGGCCGTTGGATACGAGCGTGCCGCCGGAGGAGACAATGTCGAAAATGGCGTCGGCGATGTCGGCGGCGGGGGCGATCTCCACGGAGCCCTTGATCACCTCGATCACGGCCTCGATGCCCTGCCCGTCCAGCCACCGCTTCAAGATGCGGGGATAGGAGGTCGCGATGCGCTTGCCGGCGAACCATTGCGGCCCCCGGTAATCCACGCTCTTGGGCACGGCCAGCGAGATGCGGCAGGCGCCGAAACCGAGTTTGCGAACCACCTGCACGGGCAAGCCGTGCTCCTCGACCTCGTTGAGTCCTACGATGCCGAGTCCGGCGGTGCCGCTGGAGACGACCTGCGGGATGTCGTCGTCGCGCATGTACAGGAGCTCCAGGGGAAAATTGGGGGCCTGGGACAGGAACTTGCGGCGGGAGTCGTCGATGTCGATCCCGATTTCGCGAAGCAGGGCGGTGCTGTCTTCGTTGAGACGGCCCTTGGATTGGATGGCTAATCTTAACATAGTGGTCTTCCTACTAACAAAAAAGGCTTCCCGGGTCCTCCGGCAAGCCTCTCTTGACGCAACATGCACGCACACGACGACCTACCGGATCCTCAGATTCGGTGGTGATGGTGATAGGTGCGCATTTGTGTCATACCGTCTGCAAATGTAAAGATTATTTCCGGAAAAAGCAAAATATCCTCCCCTCAATGGACACTTCGCCCCGGGTGCGGCCTTTTCCCGGAGAAAAGGTGTTGGGGCAGCTCCATCGCCACGATGATGCCGAGCACGATGGCGACCGCCGCCTTGACGGCGCCGAAACCGCTTGAGAGCGACTCGCCCAGCTGCGCGGACACCAGATAATAAGTGCACCAGAATATGCCGGCTCCCGGCACCAGCGGGAAGATGCCGCAGAGCAGGAAGACCTGCGCCGGACACTTCTGGGCGACGGCGGCGACGCGGGACAGCACGCAGATCAGCACGGAGGACGACAATACGGCAAATACCGGGGAGAAGGCCGTATAGCGGACCAGCACCAGGTACAGGCACCAGCCGACGGCCCCGACGGCCCCGGCGGTGAGATATTGCGCACGCGGCACGCCGAACAGGCAGGCGAACGCGAGGGTGCCCACGAAGGCGGCGGCCGTCTGGACGGCCAGTCCCGTCGTCCCGGGATCGATGCTCATGCCCGCCAGCCGGACCATTCCGCCGAACAGCCAGCCGTCCAGCAGGAAACCGAACGCCACGCCGAGCGCGATATTCACGAAGCCCAGCATCGCGTCGGTCAGGCGCGTCAGGCCTGCGATGTAGTCCGAGTTCGCCAGGTCCCGTACGCCGTTGACGAAGGGCACGCCGGGAATCAGGGGCATGATCGAGCCGATGATCATGTTGCTGAGGTTGTTGCCGAAACCGATGCGGTGGAACAGCAGGCAGAGCAGGGTGACCAACAGGGCATTGCACACCCCGCCCACGATCTTGGACAGGTAGCGGCCGCTGACCAGCAGGATGAAGGTATAAAGCAGGGCGCCTGCCACGAAGGCGGCCGCACAGTCCATCCAGCCTCCGCCGAACACGGCGCAGAAGCCCGATGCGCCCAGCGCGGACCCCAGGATCTGCTCCCAGTCGGGCTTGGGCGGGGTATCGCGGATGATCCGCAGGCGTTCGCGTGCCTGCTCCAGCGAGCAAAGGTCGAAGGCGATGTCGTAACTGAGGCGGTTCACGGCCACCACTTTGGACAGCTGGATTCCCCGGATGGGGATGAATTCCACGTTGGCGTAGGTCTGCGCCTGTCCGCCGTCATGGCGGACCTTGTCCACCGAGCCGGTGGTGAAAATGCCGTTGCTGAGCACGAAGAAATTGCCGGAATCCACACCGAAATGCGAGGCGATCCGGGACATGATGTCTTCCACGCGCGAAATCTCCGCGCCGTTTTCCAGTAGAATGTGTCCCGCTTCCGCGGCCACTTCCAGCACTTCGGCCAGACCGGCCTCCTGTCCAGTTGCTTTCATGATTGCAAAGATACGATAAATCCCTTATTTTTGCAGTCTGTATGAAGACAGGAATTATCGTTGCGATGAGCAAGGAGCTTGATGCCCTGCATCAGGCCGGCCTGACGGGGGCGGTGCTGTCAGGCATCGGCAAGGCCGCCGCCGCCCGCACCGCCACGGAGATGATCTTGCGCGAACGTCCCGACTGCATGCTCAATTCCGGCTGTGCCGGCGGCATCGCCCCGGGACTCCGGGTTCTTGACATCGTGGTCGGCGCCCAGACCGCCTACCATGACGTATGGTGCGGCGAGGGGAACCTCCGGGGCCAGGTCCAGGGCCTGCCGCAGCGTTTCGACGCGGACCCGGACCTTTTGCGCCTGGCCGCGTCAGTCCGTTCGGAGCGGCCGGTGCACACCGGCCTCATCTGTTCGGGAGACCAGTTCCTCACCACGCCCGAAGAGGACGCGCGCGTACTGGACATCTACCCGGATGCGCTGGCCTGCGACATGGAATCTGCGTCCATCGCCCAGGTGTGCCGGCATTACGGCGTCCCTTTCCTGAGTTTCCGGATCATCAGCGACGTGCACGACACCGCCGCCGGTACGGAGACCGTCTACCGGGACTTCTGGAAGCATGTCGCGGACGACTCCTTCTCTTTTCTCAAACAGTTGCTGGACAGGCTTTAGCGGAGCTCTTCGAAGAGCAATACCCGGATGCCGGAGTCGTTGGCGTCCAGGACGTTCTTGATTTCCTGCATGTCCGTATTGGAGAGGTGGTAGGGGACCAGGACTTTCGGGGAAAGCGTCATGGCCGCCTCGACGCACTGCGTGGTGGTCATGGTGTAGGGCTGGTTGGTCGACAGGAAGGCGACGTCGAGCGGACCGAGGAGGGCCATCTCCTCGATGTCCTCGGTGTCGCCGGACACGTAGATGCGGAAGCCGTCGAAATCCAGGATATACCCGTTGTCACGCCCTTTGGGATGGAACTGCAGGCGGTCTTCGGTGATGTTGTACGCCGGCACGGCGATGATGCCCACCTCGCCGACGCGGAGGGTGTCGCCGTTCGCAACGGCCTCGCCGCGGCCGATCTTCTCCCGGCTGGATGCATTGAGGATCAGGCGGGTACCGTCCTTGGACAGGAAATCGATGGCCGCCGGGTCCAGATGGTCGCCGTGTTCGTGCGTGACGAGAATGAGGTCCGCTTTCGGGAAGGCTGTATAGTCAATCTCCGTGTCTCCCTTCCGCATCACCGGGTCGACCTGAATGTTGAATCCCTTGTAGGACAAGGCGATGGAACCATGATGGATCATCGAGACCTCGACTTTGTGTCCGGCGGGGGTGTTGAAGGATTCCACGGGATAGGGGAGGCCGTTGGCGCACGCGGCGGCCGCGGTGGCGGCGAGCAGGATGGAGACGAGCTTTGTCATGACTTTTTCGTGTTATCTCGGGGCGAATATACGAAAAAAAAGATTCCGGGGCAATCCCGGAATCTTTTTTAGTAATTGTTAAAAAATAACCTGCTTCATTTTTGGGGCTCACCTATTCGGCCATTTGCGACCAGGATATACAGCTGAGAACGGTTGAAAAACCT
>CAJOMY010000067.1:0-8943 GCA_905235775.1 uncultured Bacteroidales bacterium
ACGGCGGCGGGGCGCTGGAGTGCCAGCACCTGCCCGACAGCCCCAACCAGCCGGCCTACCCGAGCACGGTCCTGGATCCGGGCAAGACCTATCACGAAGCCATCATTTTCGCCTTCGGCGTCAAGAAATAATGAGACAGTACCTCGACCTCCTGCAGGAAATCATGGACCACGGGGTGGAGAAGCACGACCGCACCGGGGTGGGCACGAAGAGCATCTTCGGCCACCAGATGCGCTTCGACCTCTCGGAAGGGTTCCCCCTGCTGACCACCAAGAAAGTCCACCTCAAGTCCATCATCTACGAACTCCTCTGGTTCATCGCCGGCGACACCAACATTAAGTATCTCAAGGATCACGGCGTGTCCATCTGGGACGAGTGGGCCGACGAGAACGGCGACCTGGGGCCGGTCTATGGCCACCAGTGGCGCAGCTGGCCCGCCCCGGACGGGCGCAGCATCGACCAGCTCTCGCAGGTCATCGACACCATCCGCCGCAACCCGGACTCCCGCCGCATGCTCGTCAGCGCCTGGAACCCCGGCGAGGTGGACCGGATGGCCCTGCCCCCGTGCCACTGCCTCTTCCAGTTCTACGTGGCTGAAGGGCGGCTCTCCTGCCAGCTCTACCAGCGCAGCGCCGACACCTTCCTCGGCGTGCCCTTCAACATCGCGTCCTATGCGCTCCTGACGATGATGATCGCCCAGGGCTGCGGCCTGAAGCCCGGCGAATTCGTGCACACCACGGGCGATACGCACATCTATCTCAACCACTTCGACCAGGTGCGCGAGCAGCTCTCCCGGGAGCCGCGCCCGCTGCCCGTGATGAAGCTCAACCCCGACGTGAAGAGCGTCTTCGACTTCACCTACGAGGACTTCACCCTCGAGGGATACGACCCCTGGCCGGCCATCAAGGCTCCGGTGGCGGTATGATGGAGAAATGCATGATCGTGGCGATGGCGCTGGACCGCGCCATCGGCCGGGGCGGCACGATGCCCTGGCACCTGACCGGGGATCTGCGCTTCTTCAAGCGGGTCACGATGGGCTGTCCCGTGATCATGGGGCGGACGACCTTCGAGTCCATCGGGCACCCGCTGCCCGGGCGGCAGAATATCGTGCTCACACGCCGCCCGGAGCCCATTCCGGGGACGACCTGCGTGCCTTCGCTGGAGGCGGCCTATGCCGCCGCCGGCGACGCGCCGCGGGTGTTCGTGATCGGCGGCGCGTCGGTTTACCAGGCATCTATCGACACCATGGACCGCCTGTTTGTCACGCACATACAGACCACGATTCCGGACGCGGATGCGTATTTTCCGGAAATAAATTCCGATATTTGGGCCGTCGAGGCCCGCTCCGGTGTCCTGAAGGACCCCGGCTCCGGCCTTATATATGAATTTGTGACCTACAACAAACGGTAGGAGGTCTCTGTAACGAACCGGCTTCCGCACGGGCGACCGTTTTTCCGGGCAGGGTCTCGAAGCGACAGGGAGCGGTGCGGAAGCCGGTTCGTTACAGAAGAAAAGTAGAGTAGTGTATGGCAGCAAAACGCGAAAAATTCGGCGGCCGCCTCGCCGTCATTCTGGCGATGGCAGGCTCCGCCATCGGTCTGGGCAATATCTGGCGTTTCCCCTACATGGTGGGGGAGCATGGCGGCGCGGCCTTCGTCTTCATCTATATCCTCTCCACGGTTCTGATCTCCCTCCCGGTCTTCCTCGCGGAAGTCATGATCGGACGGCGCAGCCACACCAACGCCCGGGACGCCTTCGCGCGCCTGTCGCGCCACCATCCCTTCTGGCAGGTCGCCGGCTACCTGACCATCCTGATCCCCACGCTCATCGCCAGCTATTACAGCGTGATCGGCGGCTGGTCGGTGGAGTATTTCGTCAAGTCCTGCAGCATGAGCTTCGTACATGCGGCGCCAGACCAGGTCAGCGGCCAGTTCGTCCAGTTCGTCTCGTCGTCCTGGACGCCCGTCCTGATGCACCTGGTCTTTCTGGGGGCTTGCGTGGGCGTGGTGGCCGGCGGCGTCAAGTCCGGCATCGAGAAGTTCAGCAAGGTGTCACTGCCGGTACTCTTCGTGCTGATCCTCTTCATCCTGATCTATTCGGTCACCCTGCCGGGCGCCGGCGCGGGTGTCAGCTACCTGCTGAAGCCTGACTGGAGCGAGCTGACGCCGCGCACCTTCGCCTATGCGATGGGACAGAGTTTCTTCTCCCTGTCGCTGGGCATGGGGGCCATCATCACCTACGGCTCCTATGTCAGCAAGCAGGAAAATATCCTGGCGACCAGCACCGGCACGGCGGTCTCCGACCTGCTTTTCGCCATGCTGGCCGGCTTCGCCATCATGCCGGCGGTGTTCGCCGCCGGGATCGAGCCGGGCGCGGGTCCGGGCCTGATCTTCCAGACCGTCCCTTATGTCTTCTCGAAGATGGGCGCGAGACTCCCCGTGCTGAGCGGGGTCGTGTCCGTCCTCTTTTTCCTTGCCATCATCGTGGCGGCGATGACCTCGCTGATTTCGCTCGTGGAGGTGGGCGTGTCCTTCCTGATGGAGCGCTATGGGATGTCGCGCGGCCGCGGCTGCCTGGTGGTGTTTGCCGTCTGCGGCACGCTCGGCACGCTGTGTTCGCTGTCCTTCGGCCCGCTCGCGGACGCGACGGTGGCGGGCATGCGCATCTTCGATCTGCTCGACTGGCTTTGCTCCAACGTCCTCTTGCTGGTGATGGCCCTGCTCTCCGTCCTGTTCGTCGGCTGGGTGCTGCCCCGACGCGTCGTGCGGGACGAGTTTACCAACGGAGGGACCGTCAACGAACGGATTTTCCCGGCAGTCTATTTCCTGATCCGCTGGGTGGCGCCGGTCGCGGTGGTCGTCATCTTCTTCACCAACTTCATCCTGTAGGTCATGGAGCGGAGGCGGGAACTCTTCGGCGGCCGCAGCGCGGCCATCTTCGCCCTGGCGGGATCCGCCATCGGCCTGGGCAACATCTGGCGTTTCCCCTATATGGTCGGCCAGACGGGCGGCGCCGCGTTCATCATCATCTACCTGGTATGCTGCCTGCTGCTGTCCCTGCCCATTTTCCTGGCCGAGGCCATCATCGGACACCGCACGCAGGCCGGAACTTTCGGTGCCATGGAGCAGCTGGCTCCCGGCACGAAATGGAAGTGGCTGGGCCTGCTGACCGTGGTCTCCCCGCTGATCATCCTGTCGTACTACAGCGTCGTGGGCGGCTGGTCTATCGGCTACCTGTGGCAGTCGGTCACGGCAGGCTTCCACGCGTCCGACATCGGGACGGTTTCCTCCGCGTACGAGCGCTTCATTTCCGCGCCCTGGCGGCCGCTGTTTTTCCATACGCTCTTCCTGCTGGGCTGCGCGGCAATCGTGTCGGCGGGCGTGAAATCGGGGATCGAGAAATTCAACAAGATCTCGATGCCGCTGCTCTTCGTGCTGATTGTGCTGATCATGTGCTACTCCATTGCCCTGCCGGGCGCGTCGGAGGGTGTCGCTTACCTGGTGAAGCCGGATTTCAGCAAGATCACGCCGTCGGCCGTTGCGGCGGCGATGGGCCAGAGCTTCTTCTCGCTGTCGCTGGGTGTCGGGACCATCCTGACCTATTCCTCCTATATCCGCCGGGATGAAAACATTTTTGTTACAGGTTTGGGGACGGTGGCTTTCGACCTGATGTTCGCGCTGATTGCGGGCTTCGCCATCATGCCTGCGGTCTTCGCCGCCGGCATCAAGCCGGGCGCAGGTCCGGGTCTGATCTTCGAGACGCTGCCCTATATTTTTGCAAAAATGGGCGCTGCAGCCCCCTGGCTCAGTGCCGGGGTGGCGGTCCTCTTTTTTGTAACAATTGTGTTCGCGGCCTTTACTTCCGCCATTTCGATGTTCGAGGTGGGGGTGGCTTACCTGGTGGAGCAGCGCGGTCTGTCGCGCCGCCGGGCCACGGTGCTCATCTTCATCGGCACCTGGCTGCTCGGCGCAGTCTGCTCGCTGTCTTTCGGCCCGCTGTCCGGCGTGAAGATCTTCGGCCAGACGATTTTCGGTTTCTGCGACATGCTGACCTCCAATTTCCTGATGACCTTCGGCGGCCTGCTCTTCGTGCTTTTTGTGGGCTGGAAGATGGACAAGTCGGCTGTGCGGGACGAATTCACCTGCGGCGGCACGGCCCGCTTCAACTGCGCCGTCTTTGACGCCTTCTGGTTCCTGCTCCGCTACGTCGCCCCGCCCGCCATCGTCATTATCTTCCTGACGAATTTCCTCGCCTGAACCCCGGCCAGTAGTATCACTTTTTTTCGTATCTTTGCCTATTCCATAGCTCATGGCGAAGAAAGGCGAAGATACCCCGATGCTGAAGCAGTATTTCAGCATCAAGGCGCAGCACCCGGAGGCGATTCTCCTGTACCGCGTCGGGGACTTCTATGAGACCTACTCCGACGATGCCATCCTGGCGAGCAAAGTGCTCGGACTCGTGCTCACGCGCCGCTCCAACGGCGACAAGGGCGACACGCCGATGGCCGGTTTCCCGCACCACGCCATCGAGGGTTATCTCCAGAAGCTCGTCCGCAGCGGCTACAAGGTGGCCATCTGCGACCAGCTGGAGGACCCCGCGCTGGTCAAGAACAAGCTCGTCAAGCGCGGCGTTACGGAGATCCTTACCCCCGGCATCGCCTTCGGCGAGGGCATGCTCGACCAGAAGGAGCATAACTATCTCGCCGGCCTGACCTTCGAGGGGCAGGCGTGCGGCGCCGCCTTTCTGGACGTATCGACGGGCACCTTCCAGGTGGCCCAGGGCAGCATTGACTATATCGGCACCCTGCTCAGTTCCCTGCAGCCGCGCGAACTGGTGGTCCAGCGGGACGTGCTGCGCGCCGTGAAGGAGCGCTTCGGCGACTTCTACGCCACGGGACTCGACGAGTGGGCCTTCGTGCAGGACGCCGCCGTGGAGCGGCTCTGTGGGCAGCTCAAGGTGCAGAGCCTGAAGGGCTTCGCCATCGACGGTTTCCCGCTGGCCATCTGCTCGGCCGGCGCCCTGCTGGTCTATCTGGAGCAGACGCAGCACGCGGGCCTCGGGAACATCTGCTCGATCGGCCGCATCGACGAGGAGAAGTTCGTCTGGATGGATCAATTCACCTTCCGCAACCTGGAGATTTTCCAGAGCAACGCCGGCCGCGAGGGGGTGAGCCTGGTCGATGTGATCGACCGCTGCTGCACCCCGATGGGCGCACGTCTGCTGCGTCAGTGG
This sequence comes from uncultured Bacteroidales bacterium, assembly GCA_905235775.1. Classification (GTDB taxonomy): domain Bacteria; phylum Bacteroidota; class Bacteroidia; order Bacteroidales; family UBA932; genus Cryptobacteroides. Next base: position 5,233 of record CAJOMY010000067.1, read on the forward strand.
CTCGCCATGCCGGTCATGGACCTCAAGGAGCTGGAGTCCCGCTACGACGTGGTGCAGTTTCTCCACGACAACGAAGAGCTGCTGCGCGAGCTGCAGGACAATCTGGCCGAGGTCGGCGACCTGGAGCGCATCCTCTCCCGCGCCGCCACCGGCAAGATCTTCCCGCGGGAGGTCCGCCAGCTCGGCCGCTCCCTGGGCCGCAACACGCCCATCCGGGAGCTCTGTGGCGACACCGGCTGCGCGGCAATGGACAAGCTGGTCAAGGGCCTCAGGAATACCGACAAACTGCTCGCGCGCATCACGGAAACACTCGCCGAAGACGCCTCCCAGCTGGGACGGGGCGACGTGATCGCCCCCGGCGTGGACCGGCAGCTGGACGAGTTGCGCGAGATCTCGCGCGGCGGCAAGGACTACCTTCTTCAGATGCAGAGCCGCGAGAGCGAGCGCACCGGCATCAGCTCGCTGAAGATCGGCTATAACAACGTCTTCGGCTATTATATCGAGGTCCGCAACACCTTCCGCGACAAGGTCCCGCCCGAGTGGATCCGCAAGCAGACCCTCGTCTCCGCGGAGCGCTACATCACCCCGGAGCTGAAAGAATACGAAGAGAAGATCCTCGGCGCGGAGGCCACCATCTACGAGATTGAGAGCCGCCTGTTCGGCGAATTGGTGGCCGCGGTGCAAAAAGCCATCCGGGACATCCAGGAGAATTGTCGCATCCTCGCGCGTCTGGATGTGCTGCAGGGCTTCGCGCAGCAGGCGCTCGACCGCGGCTACTGCCGGCCGGAGATGGACAAGGGTACGGCGCTGGACATCAAGGCCGGGCGTCACCCCGTCATCGAGACGCTCATGCCGGCCGGCGAAGAGTACGTCCCCAATGACATCCGCCTGGACAGCAAGGACGAGCAGATCATCATCCTGACCGGTCCCAACATGGCCGGTAAATCCGCCCTCCTGCGCCAGACCGCCCTCATCGTGCTGCTGGCCCAGATCGGCTCGTTCGTCCCGGCCGAACGCGCGCGGATCGGTTACTTCGACAAGATTTTCACACGCGTCGGCGCCACGGACAACATCTCCCGCGGGGAGTCCACCTTCATGGTGGAGATGCTCGAGACGGCGATGATCATGCATAACCTCAGCGCCCGCTCGCTGGTGCTGCTCGACGAGATCGGCCGCGGCACTTCCACCTACGACGGCATGTCCATCGCGCGCGCCCTCGTGGAATACATCCACCGGAACGGCAAGGGCGCCAAGACCCTTTTCGCCACGCACTACCACGAGTTGAACGACCTGGAGGAGCAGTATCCCCGGGTGCGGAACTACCACATCGCCGTCCGGGAGGAAGGCAAGAACGTCATCTTCCTGCGGAAACTCGTTCCCGGTGGCGTGGCGCACAGCTTCGGCATCCACGTGGCGCGCCTCGCGGGCATGCCGCGCGAGGTCATCGAGTCTGCGGAGCGGACGCTGCGTGACCTGGAGCGGCGGCAGAAGCACGCCAGCGCCATGGCCCTGGAGGACGACGGTTCCGTGCAGCTGTCCTTCTTCCAGCTGGACGATCCCACCCTGTCCTCGATCAAGGAAAAGCTTGAGGCGGCCGACCTCAACAACCTGACGCCCCTGCAGGCTTTCGACCTGCTGCGCGCGCTCAAGGGGGAGCTGGGAGTTTAACGAATCTTCACTTTGTCCATGAACGAAAACCATACCTTCGAATGAAAAAAGCGATTCTCATTTTGGCTGGCCTGCTGACGCTGTGCATGAGCATGGCGCAGGCGCAACCCAAGCGGTCCGAGGCGGCCGTCCGCGCCTTGATGGAGGAGAACTCCCGCGCGGGCAACAATCTGAATTCCTACGAATTCTTCCCGATTCACGACACCCCGGCCCCGAGAGGGTACAAACCGGTCTATATCAGCCACTACGGCCGTCACGGCTCCCGCTCCAACTGGGGCGGCAAGGCCTATCTCGGCGTCATCTCCGTACTGGAGGCGGCAGAGCACGAGGGGCTGCTGACGCCCGACGGCGAAATGCTGCTCCAGGGCGCCCGCGACGTGCTGGCCGGCTGGGACGGCATGGACGGACGCCTGTCGCAGCGCGGTGCGCGCGAACATGCCGCCCTGGCCGAGCGCATGTTCAAGCGCTATCCGGGCGTGTTCAAGGGGCAGAAGAACGTCCGCGCCTTTTCGAGCACGGTGCAGCGCTGCATCATCAGCATGAACTCCTTCACCAACTCCCTGATGCGCCAGAATCCCAGGCTGCAGATCCGCGTGGACACCGGCGAGAAATTCATGGAGTACCTCGACAACGAGAAAGGCTGGCAGCAGATCACGGCCCCGGCGATGCGCAAGAGCTTCGAGTGGCTCCGGGACGTGCCCGACGACACGCTCGGCGTACTCAACCGCGTGTTCAACGACCCGGTGGCCGCCCGCAAGATCGTCAAGAACGCCCGTCAGTTCACCCAGGACGTGTTCGACACGGCCGTCGTGGCGGAAGATTTCGACATAGAGGAGAATCTCTATTCCGTGCTGCCCTTCGATGCCATCTACCGCCGCTGGGCGCAGAACAACATGTTCCTCTATCTGGGTCACTGCAACTCCGTCGAGGTCGGAGCGGAACGTGTGGCTATGGCGAAATCCTGCGTCGAGGACATCGTCGCCAAGGCCGACGAGGCGCTTGCCACGGGGAGTTATGCCGCCGACCTGCGCTTCGGCCATGACTATCCGCTGATGGCCCTGGCGAGCTATCTCGGCATCGAGGGCGTGGGCGACCGTCTCGAAGTCAGTGAGATTTGCGACAACTGGCTGGGATTCTGGAACATCTGCATGGCCAGCAACCTGCAGATCATCTTCTACCGCAACAAGACGGGCCATGTGCTCGTGAAATTCCTCTACCAGGAGCAGGAGCGCAGGCTCCGCGGCCTGGAACCGGTCGCGGGCCCCTACTACGACTGGGAGACCGTCAAGGCGAACCTGGAAGGATACAAGCGTTGAAACGACTGCTGATCATCACCTATTACTGGCCCCCGACCGGCGGTTCGGGGGTCCAGCGTTGGGTGAAGTTCAGCAAGTACCTGCCGGAATTCGGCTGGCAGCCGGTTGTCTATACGCCGGAGAATCCTGAACAACTTGCCCGGGACGAGAGCCTGCTTGCGGACATTCCCGACTGCGCGGAAGTCCTCAAGACGCCGATCCGCGAACCGTACGCCCTCTACCGCCGCCTGACCGGCGGGAAACCGGGCCAGGAAGTCAACCCGGTCAACGCTCAGCGCAAGAACTGGAAGCAGCGCCTGTCGCTGTGGATCCGGGGCAATTGTTTCATCCCCGATCCCCGGATCAGCTGGGTGCGTCCGTCGGTCCGTTTTCTGAAGAAATATCTGGCGGAGCATCCTGTCGATGCCGTCGTGACTACGGGTCCGCCCCAGTCCGTGCACCTGATCGGCCTGGGGCTGAAAAAAGCCCTCGGGCTGCGCTGGATCGCCGATTTCCGGGATCCGTGGACGGAGATGTTCTACTACAAGCACCTCGGCCTGTCGGCGGCCGCCGACCGCCGGCACCACCGCCTGGAGCAGGCCGTGCTGGACGGCGCCGACCTGGTCGTGAGCGTCAGTCCGCCCGTCGCCGCGGACTTCCAGGCCCGCACGAAGACCCCCGTCGTGCTGATCACCAACGGCTTCGACGAGTCGGATTTCCGGGCGGAAAAAAGCGGGAGCGGCAGGGG
>CAJOMY010000067.1:8974-10217 GCA_905235775.1 uncultured Bacteroidales bacterium
GGTGCACACGGGCTTGTTTGCGGCCGACGGCAATCCGCTGAACCTCTGGGACGCCCTCGCGGTACGCTGCGAAGCCAATCCCGATTTCCGCGCCCGCCTGCAGATCCGCCTCGCCGGCAAGGTCGATGCCGCCGTCACGGACGCCATCCGCGCCCGCGGCCTGGGCGGCAACCTGGTCGAGCTGGGCTACCTCCCCCACGACGAGACCGTCCGCGAGCAGTGTGCCGCCGACATCCTGCTGCTGCCGCTGCGGCGGGAGCCCGAATATGCCAAAGTGCTTCCCGGCAAGATTTTTGAATATTTGGCAGCTCGCCGGCCGGTGCTCGGCATCGGCCAGGAAGACGGCGCCGCAGCAGCCATTCTGCGTGACGCGGCCGCCGGCGAGATGTTCGACTGGGACAAGACCGACGAGCTGCTCGCCTTCCTGGACGCGGACCACCCGCAGACCTCCGGCATAGAGAAATACACCCGCCGCGCCCTCACGGCCCGGCTTGCTGAATTATTGTAATGAAGAAAAAGATTTTCCTGTATGCCGGCATCGTCGTCGGCCTGCTGGTTCTTGCCTATGCCTATGTTCCCCAGGTCCTGGGCGGACAGATCGTCAACCAGAGCGACATCTCCGGCTGGCAGGGCATGTCGCACGAGATGATGGAATGGAACGCCGCCCACCCCGACGACCAGACGGCCTGGACGGGCTCGATGTTCGGCGGCATGCCCACGGCCACGATCCACGCCTCCACGAAGGGCGACTGGACGCAGCGGATCTATGATTTCCTGCTGCTGGGCCGTCGCCCGGCCACCTACCTGTTCCTCTCGCTGCTGGGCGCCTGGCTGCTGATGCTCGCCCTCGGAATCCACCCGCTGCTGGCGGTGGGCGGCGCCATCGCCGTGACCTTCTGTTCCTACAACCTGCAGATCATCCAGGTCGGCCACAACACCAAGATGCAGGCCCTTGCCTTCCTGCCCTGGGTCCTGGCCGCGCTGATCTACACGTATAACCAGATTCAAAAGAAAAGGTGGTTACCTGGGACCGTCCTCGGCGCGGCGCTCTTCGGCCTGGCGCTGAGCTTCCAGGTCAAGGCCAACCACCCGCAGATCACCTACTACCTGGCCCTGCTCATTCTCATTTACGTGATTGTCCTGGTCATTTCGCTCTTACGCGGCGACCGGCTCGGCAGTGCCCCTGCGGAGCCGGTCACCCGGGAAGGGTCGCGAAGCGATAGCGAAGCAGGGGCAGCTGCCG
>CAJOMY010000068.1:0-15525 GCA_905235775.1 uncultured Bacteroidales bacterium
GTCCGTGATCAGTTTGAAGGAATGGTCGCCGTACAGCATACGCGCCCAGAGGCAGACTTTCCAGCCCATCGACCAGCCTGTGGAGGCGTCTCCGCGCTGGATCAGCGTGTTGCGGACACCCTCGGCGAGCACCGGCGTCCGGTACGGGGAGATCTGATAGCCGGGGTAGAAGCCCCAGAGATGCGAGACATGGCGGTGGTTGTCGGTCGGACTGTCCCAATCCTCAAACCACTCCTGGAGCTGGCCATACTGGCCGATCTGCATCGGCGGCAGGCGGCGCCGCATCGTGGCGAGCGTGTCGGAGAAGGCTGCGTCACAGCCCAGGATCCCCGCAGCCCGCTCCGTGTTGGAGAAGAGGTCGGTCACGAGCTGGTTGTCCATCGTGATGCCGGCGAACATGTTGGATTTCAAGTGCGCGGGGCGGTTCTCCGGCGAGTCGGACGGCGTGACCACCAGGTAGCCCGTGTTCGGATCCTCGACGAGGAAATCGACAAAGAATTCGGCGGCACCCTTCATCAGGGGATAGACCTCGGCGAGGTAGGCCTCGTCCCCGCTGTACAGGTAGCGGTCCCAGAGATGCTGGCACAGCCAGGCGGCACCGCTCGGCCAGAGTCCGCAGTAAGCGAAGTCCAGGGCGCCGGTGATGCGCCAGAGGTCGGAATTGTGGTGGACCACCCAGCCGCGGCAGCCGTACATGTTGCGGGCGGTGTTGGCGCCCGTCACAGCCAGTTCGCGTATCATCCGCAGGAGCGGCTCATGCAGCTCCGGCAGGTTGGTCAGCTCCGCCGGCCAGTAGTTCATCTCGGTATTGATATTGGTGGTGTAGTTGGCGCACCACGGGGCCATGAGGCTGGCGTTCCAGATGCCCTGCAGGTTGGCGGCCTGCGTGCCGGGCTGCGAGCAGCTGATCAGCAGATAGCGGCCGAACTGGAAGTAGAGCGACACCAGCTGGGCATCGCGGGTCTGCGCGAAATCGCGGATCCGCTCGTTGACCGGAGCGTCGGGCACGCCGGACGGGGCGAATTCCAGTTTCACACGGCCGTACTGCGCCCGGTAGGCGGCGACGTGCGCGGCAAGCGCCTTGTCGTACTGCCTGGAAGCATTTTTCATATAAGCGGCGTTGCGTGCATACGGGTCGGCATTGACCGTCTTGTAGTCCACGAAATTGGTGGCCAGCGCAATGTGCAGGATGAGCTCGCTGGCGCCTTCGACGCACAGTTTTTCCTCCGCCGCCGTCACCTTGCCGCCCCGGGCTGTCGCCCTGAGGTCGTTGACATAGCGGATGGCGCCCGGGATACCGCCCTTCTCAGCGCCCTTTCCCTCCAGGCGGAGCAGGTTCCGGGCGGGCGTACTCACCTGCGTATCCTTCATCGGCGTGGTGAAGGACAGTTCGCAGTTCAGCGCCTTCGGCTTGGAAACCGTCAGGCGCACGATGATGAGCTGGTCGGTGAAGGACGCGAAGGCCTCTTCCACATATTCCACGCCATCCACTTGATAGGATGTGCGGACGACGGCGCGCTCGAGGTCGAGTTCGCGGCGATAGTCCGTCACCGCACCGCTGCGCTGCGGAAAGGTGATCTTCACCGAACCGGCCGTCTGGTAGGACATCTCCTCGCCCACCGGCGAGAGGAAATTCGCCTCGGCGAGATCCTGGGCTTCTTCATAAGCCCCGGCAAAGATCAGGTCGCGGACCTTCTGCAGGTTCTTCAGGCCGTTCGGGTTCCAGTTCTCGTAGGGACCGCCCGTGGAGATGGTCTCTTCGTTGAGCTGGATCTCTTCGACCTCGGTGCCGCCGAAGATCATGGCGCCGATGCGCCCGTTGCCGATCGGAAGCGCCTCTTCCCAGTAGGAAGCCGGCTTGTCGAACCAGAAAACATTCGAAGATGGCTGGGCTGGCAGCGCTGTCATCGCCGCAAGCATGCCAAGAAGCAAAGTCATTGTTTTTTTCATTTCTTATGTTGTTTTGTCATTGTCAGGATAACGGACCGTGAAACAGGCACCGCCCAGGGTGAATGAGCGGGAATAGGAGATGGAGGCACCGCAGCGCTCCAGGATGCTGCGGCTGATGGCGAGGCCGAGGCCGGAGCCACCGTTCTTGGTGGTGAAGTTCGGTGTGAAGAGCTTCTCGACATTCTCTTCCGACACGCCCGGTCCGTTGTCTTCCACCACGATGTCCCAGAAGCCGCTCTCCACGCTCTTGCGCAGCGACACGCGGACCATGCCGTCCGGTGCATCCCCGATGGCCTGCACGGCGTTGCCGAGCAGGTTCACGAACACGCGGGTGAGCTGCGGCTTCGGACCCCTGATTTTTACGCCGGACAGGCCCAGGTATTCGAAGCGGATGTTCTCCTTGTTGTCGAACATCGAGATCTCCTCATGCAGGAGCTTGTCCAGGGCGATATCCGTGGGCTCTTCGGTATAGAGCTTGGCGAAGGTGGAGAACTCGTTGGCCGTATCGGTCAGGATGTCGATATGGTCCAGGATCACCCGGCTCGCCTCCTCGAAGCGGGTCTGCCAGGCCGGGTCGCCCTTCTCCTTGAGGCGGATCACCCGCTGGAGCTGGAGCTTCATCGGCGTGAGCGGATTCTTAATCTCATGCGCCACCTGGCGCGCCATGCCGCTCCACGCCTTGTCACGCTCGGCCTGGGCCAGTTTGCGGGAGCTCTCGGAAAGCTCCGTGACCATGCGGTTGTAGGCCTGCACGATCGAGGAAATCTCATCATCGCGGTGGTAGTCGATGTATTCCAGGGAGCCCAGGTCCGCGCTGGCCATCTTGGCACTCATCTCGCTCAGCGGCTTGAACATGCGGTCCACAATGCGGGATGCCATGAACAAGGCCATCAGCAGGAAGAGCAGGAAGAGCGAAAGGATCGTGACCGAGTGCATCACGGCATCCTCCTCGAAATCGTAGGTGTCCTCGTTGTAGGGCGAACAGAGGATGGCGATCATCGCGCCGTCCGGGGTGAAGAGCGGGGCATACATGCTGTAGAAGCGCTGCATGCCCATCCGCTCCTGCTGGATATAATGCCGCCGGTTGCGGTACACGATGTTGTTGTACGCGACGCCGTCCATCCGCTCGGTGACCAACAACTGCTCGAAGACCATGGGGGTCGTCGTCATCATCAGCCGGCCGGCCGGGGTGTAGAGGGTAATATCGGATCCCGTCTCTTCGCCCACGCGTTCCATCAGGGCACGCAGCTGCTGCCAGTCGATTCCGGCGGCGCCCTCCGCTCTCCGCAGCCCGGAATCCATCATCGCGACGATCGAGCCGATCTTGTCGGACATGACGGTCTGGCGGTTGCTGTTGTTGCGCGAGTACACGAAGAGCACGCTCACCAGGGCCATCGCCAGGAGGGTGAGCAGCAGCGAAGCGAGCAGGATCAGGGAAATCCGCGACTTGTAATACGACCGCCGGAACAACATGGACTTGGGACGGCGCAGGACCACGACCGACAGGACCAGGAAGGTCAGCAGCGCCACGAGCACGCCCGCCATGATGTAGGACAGCACTCCCACGCTGGCGCGTGAGATGACCACGGCCTCCCCATCGCCGACCACGTACAGGAAATGCGTATAGCCTTCCGTCTGCATATGCCCCGTCCCGGAGCCGTACAGTTCGACGTACAGCGCCTCGTCCACGTGCGTCGGATAGGGATAATTGCCCTTGTACGCCTTGATGTCCCGCCCGGCATAGCGTGCATACGAGTAGCCCGACGGCAGGCTGGCCTGCCCGGGCGTCGTGAAGCCGAAGATGCCGGCATAGCCGCGCACGCCGCGGCTTTCACGCCGTTCGAGCCGCACGAGCACGCGCGACACCGCCCCGTCGTCGGAGAGATAGAAGAACACGCCGAGATAATAGGGCCGGCCGTTTTCGTGCCGCGCCTGCAGGAAGCGGGAATTGTCGGCAATCGGCACGCCGTCCCGCACGGTGTCGTTGAACTCCCGGAACGCCTCCAGCGTGTTGTTGTAGGCGTTGAACACGCGGGCCGAGATGACGTAGTCCCGGTTGACGCCCGAGAGGTAGTATTCCGAGATCCGGTTCTGGATGGACTGTTCCGTGCCCTCGAAATGTGAGAGCGCGGACAGGATCATATCATCGGCGATCTGCGACTCGATGCCGCGCAGGCGGAACTCCAGCGAGATGTCGCGGTCGAAGCTGAGCCGGTTGGCCAGCAGACCCAGGCGGTCCTGCTCCTTGCGGAAGCCCAGCACGCCGGCCGTCACGACCAGGTAGGCCGCCACCATCACCGCATACAGCACGCGGCCGGTCATCGAAAAGGCATCGAACACCCGGCCGCCGCGCAGCCGCAGGGCCGGGGCGGCCAGCTGCAGCAGCAGCGGCACGCTGACCAGCAGGAAAATGAAGGACAGATAGACGATGACACAGAACGGGGACAACTGGCCGAGCTTGTAGAGCTCCAGCGAGAAACCGGAGTTGAGCGCGATGCTGCGCAGGGCCGTCTGAGAATAGACGATGACACCGGCGACCAGCGCCATCACGAGGCACAGGACGAGGAGTTTGCGCGGCCGCGTGCCCATCCATGCCCAGAGCTTGCGGCGCACCATGTAAGCGCATCCCGCGCACATCAGGATGGCCAGGTTGATGAGGACCACCGCACCGAGCGAGTACAACACGTCCCCGCCGGCATAGAGCATCGGCGAGAAGAGCAGCACGCGGCTGGAGGAGAAACGCCCCCAGAAATACAGCCCGGACAGCAGCAGCAGGACACCGAGCGTCACGCAGCAGAAGCGGCGCAGGGTCCGTTTTGACGACAGGAACAGCAGGAAAGCCGACAGGATGACCCCGATGGCGATCCACAGCAGCGGCGAGGCGTCGCGCCCGAAGGAGGTCAGCGACTCCTGCAGGATCTTGAATTGCGGCCGGCCCTCCACCCGGACGACCGTGCCGCCGGTGTTGGAGACCGGCCGGATGGCATAGCGGCGCGGCATGTGCAGCCGGCGGTTCACCCGCCCGCGCACATCCATCGGCACGTCGTTCAGCACTTCCAGACCGGCCAGGACGCGGACATCCGCATCGCCGACCCACTTGGCAAGATACCAGCGGGAGCCGAGATTGTAGAAACCGAGCGAATCGCCGACCTGCAGCAGGGGCGATTCCGCCGAGATGCGCGGATTGGCCACGAAAGGCACGTAAATGCGCCGGGCGATGTTGTCGTTGGACACCGGAAATTCGTGCACCCAGGACTGCAGCGTGTCGTCGCAATAGCGATACAGCACCATGTCTTCCGGCAGTCCTTCCGCCGACATCCATGCCGCCGGGTCCTGTGCGAGCGCCTTGGCGGCATAGCTGTTCAACCGGGCCACGCGACGCTTCAGGACACGCTCCATGCGGTGCGCTTCCCGGCGCGTGTCGCCCGGTGCGCGCGTATCGCTCAGCGAAGCGACGAAGCACATCACCCCGATCACGATCAGCGCCACGGCGATCCATTCCCGGCTGTTTCTCTTCCAGATCATTCGTGATGGTAGGGCTCTCCACGCAAAATCGTAAAAGCCCGGTACAGTTGTTCTGCAAAAATCGTTCTTACCAGTTGATGCGACCAGGTCATCTTCGACAGGGACAACTTCCCGTCGGCGCGGGCGTACACCGCGTCAGAGAAGCCGTAGGCCCCGCCGATCACGAACACCAGGTCGCGGCCCGAGCGGGCGAGGCGTCCGCCGAGCCAGTCGGCGAATTCCACCGACCGGTACTCCCGGCCCCGCTCGTCGAGCAGCACCACTTCGTCCGCCGGGGTCAGCTGGCGGAGGATCAGCTCGCCCTCACGCTGCCGGATCTGCTCCCGGGACAGCGCCGAGACGCCTTTCAGTTCCGGAATCTCCTTCAGCGAGAAGGGCACATAGTGTCCCAGGCGGGAGACATAGGTCTCCAGGCCGTCCCGCACCCACGGAATATCCGTCTTGCCCATTGTGACCAGGGTGATTCGCATTCAACTACAAATATAACAATGTGGCTCGGAATTTGCAATCAATCAGGACGTGCAACGCTTATTTACGATTGCGGCAATCCTCCTGCCCCTGCTCTTTTGCGGACGCCTCTCGGCCCAGCCCGCGGGATATGACGTATTCATTCCCATCTGCAAATACATGGCCCAGGGCAACGCCGACAATCTGTCCGCCTGGTTCGACGACAACCTGGAAATTGCCGTGACCACCCGGAGCAGCAGCGCCAGCAAGGCCCAGGCCCGCCAGATCGTGAAGGCCTTCTTTGAGGACCACCGGCCCCGCTCCTTCGAGGTCAACCATACCGCCGGGCGCGACAACATGAAATACGCCCTCGGCACCCTCAACGCCGGCGGCGAGACCTACTCGGTCACCATTTTCGTCAGCAACAAGGGCAAGACGTACAAGATCCAGCAGCTGAAGATCGAGCAGCAGCGATAGTGGCCCCAAGTCATATGGAAAGGCCCGGCCGCACGATGCGGCCGGGCCTTCCGTATAGGCGGCGAATCGCTCAGGCGCGGCCGCCGTAGGAGCGGTCAGCGGTATTGACGTTGATCTTCTCGCCGGTCTCGATGAAGAGCGGGACCATGACCTTGGCGCCGGTCTCCAGGGTGACTTCCTTGAGGGCGGAGGTGGAGGCGGTGTTGCCCTTGACGGCCGGCTCGGAGTACGTGACCTCGAGGGTGACGTAGGTCGGGAGTTCGCAGGTGAGGCAGCGCTCCTCGCCCACGACGAACATCATCTCCACGTGCTGGCCTTCCTTCATCAGGTCGGCGTTCTCGACGAGGTCCTTCTGGAGCAGGATCTGCTCGTAGGTCTCTTCGTGCATGAAGTTGAAACCATCTTCTTCAGCGTAGAGGAACTGGTAGGGACGCGACGTCGATCGTCTCGATCTTCATGCCGGCGGTGAACGTGTTCTCCAGGATGTTTCCGTTCTCCAGGTTGCGGAGCTTGGTCTTCACGAAAGCGGGGCCCTTGCCCGGCTTGACGTGCTGGAACCAGACGATCTGGCACGGTTTGCCGTTGTACTTGAGGAAAAGGCCGTTCTTGAAATCAGCTGTTGTTGCCATAAAATGTATCTCTTATTGGTTTGATTATGCGTATATCCGGGCAAATTTAAGGATTTGCCCGAATTATTGCAAATTTTTGATGCCGGCGGCCACCTCTTCCAGCAGCCACTTGGGCGTGGAGGTGGCGCCGCACACGCCGACCCGGTCGCCCGGGCGGAACCATTCGCGACGCAGGCCGGCCGCCGCGCCGATGTGCCAGGTCCGGATGTTGGCACGTCGGCATAACTCACAGAGTACCTTGCCGTTGGAGCTGTCGCGGCCAGACACGAACACGATGACGTCGTGGCTGCGGGCAAACTCGGCGAGCTCGCGGTGGCGTGACGCAACCTGCTGACAGATGGTGGCGTGGACCGTCAGGGAGGCGCCTGCCATCATGCCGGAGAGGTACTGCTGGATCTTCACGTAGCCCTCCGGGCTCATGGTCGTCTGCGAGAAGAGTTCGATGTCGCGGTAAGTACGCAGCGTGCCGTCGGCGATGCGGTCACGCAGCTGGTCCAGATTCTCGACCACGATCACGCCGCCGTCCACCTGGCCCACCAGGCCCAGCACCTCGGGGTGGCCGATCTTGCCGAAGAGCACGATCTTGCCGTCCACGGGCGCGAGGCGCCGGTGCGCTTCGCGGATCTTCTGCTGCAGGCCCAGCACCACGGGGCAGGTGCAGTCGACGACCTCGAAGCCCAGTTCGCGGGCCCGCGCATAGACCTGCGGCGGCTCGCCATGGGCCCGGATCAGCAGGGGATCCCCCGCCACAGGATCGCGCATCTCCCGGAGGTCCTCCGTGTCGATGGTCACGAGTCCGCGGCCCTGCAGGCGCCTGAGCTCTTCTTCGTTGTGGACAATGGCGCCCAGCGAATACAGGCGGCCCTCCTTCCGGAGGATCTTCTCGGCCGTGCCGATGGCCCGGATCACGCCGCCGCAGAAGCCCGAATGGGGATCGATCTCGACGTTCAGCATACGCTCGCCCTGTCATCCCCGGCCCCTGCTCCGTCATTCCCGGCCGGACCGGGAATCTCCTCCGGAGCATCCAGCAGGCCGAATTTCCCGCGAATCAGGCCCTCCGCCCAGGCGATTTCCTCGGTGAGGCCCATGTCGGAATTGTTCAGTTCAAAGGCGTCGGAAGCCCGCCGCAGCGGGGAGGTCTCCCGGTGCGAGTCGATGTAATCGCGCTCCCGGAGGTTCTTCATGATCTCCTCGAAGACGGGGTGCTCCCCTTTGGAGACCAGCTCGTCGAAGCGGCGCTGCGCACGCACCTCGGGCCGGGCGGTCACAAAGATCTTGATCTCAGCGTCCGGAAAGACGGTGGTGCCGATGTCCCGGCCGTCCATGACGACGCGACCGGCCGACGAGAACGCGTGCAGGCGCTCGTCCACCCAGCGGCGCACATACGGCACGGCCGCAATCGGGCTGACCTGCGAGGACACCGCCATCGTGCGGATCTGTTTCTCGATATTGCGCTCGCCCATGTAGAGCACCGTGCCGGGAGCGAAATGCAGGTCCAGGCCCGCCAGGGCCTTTTCCAGCGCGGGATCGACGGTGTTGTCCGGGGCGATCAGCCCCCGCTCCTGCGCGAAGAGCGTCACGCCGCGGTACATCGCGCCGGAATCCAGGTACAAGAAATCGAAATGCTGCGCAATCTGGCGCGCCAGCGTGCTCTTGCCGGTCGAAGAATAGCCGTCAATGGCAATGGTGATGTCAGGGATTCGCATAATCGTGTGGTTCAGTCTTAGTATAGACAACAAATGTACGGAAAAATATCCGGGAAATGCAACACTTACCGGATGATTACCTTGCTGTAGCCGCTCTCCCTGCAGACCCGCAGGTCCATCAGGTGATAGAGCGGCGCAGACCGACGAGGCACTTGACAGCACCGGGTTTGATCCTTTACCGCCGCGACTGCTCGTATTCGGCGCGGGCGCGCTCCACGGATACGGAGCGCTTCAGCACGAAGCCGGAGCGGAGGATGGACAGGATACAGTTCATATCGGTTTTCTGGTCAACTTGTCGTTCATTCCCCGCCGCCTTCTTCTTTTTTACACAGGTGCTACAGCGATTCCAGATAACGCGAAAGGAATACGTTGTAAATGCTGTATGAAATGCCGTCCTCGCTGGTTTCAGCCAACACCAACTCTTTGTCCGTCAAGGCTCTCAGGTTTTTCAGGACGGCAGGGCCGGAACTCAGGCGGTGACGCTGGATAAAAGCGGAAGACGTCGGGTGCTGCACGGCTCCGTCTTTGGCAATGGCTTTCATAAGCTTCCACTGTGCAGGCGTAATCAGTCGCTGAATCTCCAGGAAACGGTCCCGGTTCGATGACAAAATAATCTCCTTTGCCTTCCGCAGATCTTCTTCTTTGACAACGGAGCCGGACAGGTGGAAGACCTCATTGCATAACGACTGCGTGTAGAAAGTATGAACACGCGTCCACGAAAGGATGTCTTCGAGACATTCTGGGGGAAGCGTCTTCCCTGCCTCGCGGAAATGCTTTTCTATGAAAGCGGCATAGACTCCTGCGTCCAGTTTCGTGACAGGGATATTCGTGGTGCTTTCGTAGAAAGGCTTGAGCGCATTGGTGAACATATCCGCCATAATGTGTTTTTTGCTGCCGCAAAAGATGAAACGCACATTGTGAAGGGGCTGGATGTATGATCTCAGAAGCGCTTCCATAAAGACACCGGGATACTCCCGTACCTGCTGGAATTCGTCGATGGCCAGTATGACCGGTCGCTTGCAACTCTCCAGAAACGAGAAGATTGACTTGATTGTCAGTTCTTTCTCCGCCGATGTCTGGAATGAAAAACTCAGCGTCGGAGCACCGGAGACAGGGTCGTAGCCCAGCAGGGGACGGATGCCTTTCAAGGCTTTGAAGAAATCCTGTATCCTGTTCTTCCGGACCAGGACTCCGGCCACGGCCTCCGCAAGCAACTTCACAAAGTCATCTATGCCCTGGCTGGAACTGATGTCCATATAAAAAGTCTCATAAGGCAGGCCCCTGTCTTTGATTTCTTCGAAAGCACGATAAATCAGCCCTGTCTTGCCAAGACGACGGGGAGAAATCAAGGTGACGTTCCTGCCGTTGGCCATACAGTCCAGCAGACGGTCCGTCTCTTCTTTCCGATCGCAAAACAGTTCTTTGTTTTTATAGGGCTCAAGGATGAACGGATTCTCCATATCGGTTGTTTTTGCAAATTTACAAATGTTTTAAAATTAACCAAAAGTTATTAACTAAAAGTTTATTTATCTGCAAATGATTTCTCACCACCAGTTCTGGCGCACGCAAACAGGCAGCCCATCAGGAGGATGGACAGACAACGGTTCATATCGGTTTATCTGATTTACTGACAATCAGTCCGCGGCGCTGTTCGCAGCGGCCTGCAGGCTCTGCTCGTATTCGGCGCGGGCGCGCTCCACGGATACGGAGCGCTTCAGCACGAAGCCGGAGCCGAGGTATTTGGTGCGGACGTCCTCGTCGGCGGCCAGTTCCTGCGGCGTGCCCTGCTGGAGGATCGTGCCCTCATACAGGAGATAGGCGCGGTCCGTGATGGCGAGGGTCTCGCCGACATTGTGGTCCGTGATGATGACGCCGATGTTGCGGTATTTGAGCTTGGCGATGATGTACTGGATGTCCTCGACGGCGATCGGGTCCACGCCCGCGAAGGGCTCGTCGAGCAGGATGAACTTGGGGTCGATGGCCAGGGCGCGGGCGATCTCGCAGCGGCGCCGCTCGCCGCCGGAGAGCTGGATGCCCTGCGACTTGCGGACCTTGGAGAGGTTGAATTCGTCGATCAGCGCCTCCAGGCGGGCTTCGCGTTCCGGCCGGGGGACGCCGCGCATCTCCATCACGGAGACGATGTTGTCCTCGACGCTCATTTTGCGGAACACCGAGGCGTCCTGCGGCAGGTAGCCGATGCCTTTCTGGGCCCGCTGGTACATCGGCAGTCCGGTGATCTCCTCGTCATCCAGGAAGACACGGCCCTCGTTGGGCACAATCTGGCCGGTGATCATATAGAAGCTGGTGGTCTTGCCGGCGCCGTTGGGGCCGAGGAAGCCGACGATCTCGCCTTGTTCCACTTCCATCGACACGCCCTTGACGACCGTCCGGACGCCGTATTTCTTGACCAGGTTCTCGCAATGCAGTTTCATGGGGCGGCTATTTGATATCCAGTCCGAGGTCCACCACCAGGTTGCGGACCTCCTCGTTTTTGCTCATCAGGTCCTCCGCTTTCTCGGAGGGGAGGTAAATCTTCCTGCCCTGCTCTTCCTCGGGCAGGACGGTGGGCTCGAGACGGATCTTCGCACAGTCCGCCAGACGGGCGAAACGGCCCTCCAGGTCGCGCAGGATCCGTTCTTCGATCCATTTCTTCTGGGCCTCGTTGGTCACGGTGAAAGCGACGACCTTGCGGCCGTCCTCCTCGCGGAAACTGAGCCGGGCGTTGGTCAGGGCATTCGCCAGGCGCGGCTGGCTGGCATATTGCGCCGCCAGTTCCTTCCACTTGTCCGCCAGGGCGCCGTCCTCCGGCAGTGCCTCCGGCTTCTCCTCCGCGGCCTGTGCCGCTGCCGCCGGCATCACTTCGACCTCCTCCTCGTCCATCAACGCACTGAGCGACAGCGACGACGCCTTCTTTCTCTTCGAAGTTCCCTTCTTCGGTTCCCCTGCGTCTGCAGTGGAGCTGTTGCCCCCGGAAACTTCGCTTCGCTCATCCCCCACACTGCTTCGCAGCGGGTTCCCCCCGTTCACGAGGCCACGGGCGGCCACGGTTTCCTGGGGCAACACTCCACTGCCTGACTCCGGGGATGCCGTTTGCACCGGAGCAGAATCTGCCTGCTCTGTCGGAGCGGCAGCAGTCTCCTGAGACCGTAGCCCCCCTCGGCTTCGTAAGAGGGAGGGGCCCGCAGGCGGATTCTGTGAAACGGGCGGATTCGGCGAAGCGGGGGCTTGCTGGAGGAACGCCAACTTCATGAGGGCGAATTCGATGTGCAGTCTGGGGTTGGTGGCGGCGCGGTAGCCGGCCTCACAGGCGGTCGTGACGCCAAGGGCGTCGTAGAGCCACTTGACGCTGCAACGCTCCCCCTGCTCCTTGTAACGGGCCCGGAGCGAATCCGGCAGGTCCAGCAGCGACTCCAGCCCGCCCGTGCGGCTGACCAGCAGGTCCCGCAGATGTGCGCTCAACGCCGCCACGAAATGCTGCGCATTGAAGCCCTTCGAGAGGATTTCGTCGAAGGTCAGCAGCGCCGTCGCATAGTCGCCTGCCAGACAGGCGTCAACGAGACGGAAGCTGAACTCGTAGTCCAGCACGCCCAGGTTGCGGATCACGTCCTCGTAGTGGAGGTCCGTTCCGCAGAAGGCCACCGCCTGGTCGAAAAGCGTCAGCGCATCGCGCATCGCGCCGTCGGCCTTGTGGGCGATCACGTGCAGGGACTCGTCCTCCACCCGGATGCCCTCCTTGCCCGCGATGTCCCGCAGGTTGCGGACGATGTCGGGCACGCCGATACGGTTGAAATCGTAGGTCTGGCAGCGGCTCAGGATGGTCGGCAGGATCTTGTGCTTCTCGGTCGTGGCGAGGATGAAGATGGCGTGCGCGGGCGGCTCCTCCAGCGTCTTGAGGAAGGCGTTGAAAGCCGACTGCGAGAGCATGTGCACCTCATCGATGATATAGACCGAATAGCGCCCCACCTGCGGCGGGATCTGCACCTGGTCCATCAGCGCCTTGATGTCTTCCACACCGTTGTTGGACGCCGCATCCAGTTCGTGGATGCAGTACGAGCGCCCCTCGGCGAACGAGCGGCAGGAATCGCACTCGCCGCAAGGTTCCAGGTCAGGGCCCGGGTTCGCGCAGTTGATGGTCTTGGCGAAGATGCGCGCCGCGCTCGTCTTGCCCACGCCCCGGGGGCCGCAGAACAGATAAGCGTGCGCAAGCTGCCCGCGCTGGATGGAATTTTTGAGGGTCCGCGCGATGTTGTCCTGTCCGATCAGGGACTCGAAAGAGTCCGGACGGTATTTGCGTGCTGATACGACGTAGTCTGACATAGTTTACAAATGTAATGATTTTTGTGTAACTTTGGGCTCATGAGAATCCGATTGGTCCATCTTTTTGCGGCACTGCTGCTTCTGGCCGCCGCCCTCCCGGCGTTCGGGCAGGGGAAGATGTACACCCGCAAGATGCGCCTCGCGGACTTCCCCACGAAGACCACCAAGATCGTCCTTGAGGGCAACTCCCTCCTGGAGCTCGCCCTGCGCGAAGAGATCGCCGTCCACTGGCGCGTCTCGCCCTACGAATTCTGCGACGCCCGGGAGTATGAGCAGCTCCGCAGCTCGTCCTCCTACTATTTTCTCACCCTCGCCCAGGAAGAAGGCATCGCCTACCTGATCCTGCAGAAAGGCGGCAGGAGCCGCGACCAGGACCAGCTCAAAAGGCCCTTCGAAGTGGTGCGCATGCCCATCGCCAGCGTGGACGACCCCACGGGGCGGGAACTTGTGTTCATGGGCGCCTTCCTCAACATCATCCAACGCTTTACGGAAGCGGCCATGACCTCCGACAAGGTGGCCTACGGCGGTCTGAAGTCCGCCAACGGCGCCCGCCTGCGCGGCCGCACGGTCTATCTGGATCCCGACGCCGCCGACGAAGCCTTCCTGCGTGGAGAGAGCGGCGCCCTGACCGCCATCACCATTGCTCCCGGGCAGGCCGGTCCCCATACGGTCTTCTACAAGATGCTCATCTCCACCGACACGCACGAACTGTTCTTCTTCGGGTGCAAGCGATACAAAGAGCCCGCCGACGCACGCTTCTCCAGCACCGACGAGCGACACTTCAGAAGCCGCGGCGCAGCCGTCGTACGCTGACCGGCCGCCCGTCCGGAAGAAGACTCCGCCCGGCTACAGATTCACGTAGGCCTTGACGTCCTCCGCCGAGACGGGGTCGCCGCCCAGGATCAACAGGCGGTCGACGACATTGTCCAGTTCGCGAATATTGCCGGGCCAGTGCTTCTCCTGAAGCAGCTTCACGGCCTCGGGCGAGAAACTCCGTTTCTTGCCGCCGTCGGCATACTTCTCCAGGAAATGGTCGATCAGGATCGGGATATCGTCGCGGCGCTCGTCCAGCGACGGCACGCGCACCACGATCACGCTGAGCCGGTGGTAGAGGTCCTCGCGGAAATTGCCCTTCCCGATCTCGGCCTCCAGGTCCTTGTTGGTGGCGGCGATCACGCGCACGTCCACCTCGATATCTTTATCGGAACCCACGCGGGAGAGCTTTTTCTCCTGCAGCACGCGCAACACCTTGGCCTGCGCGGCGAGGCTCATGTCGCCGATCTCGTCGAGGAAGAGCGTGCCGCCGTCAGCCTGCTCGAACTTGCCCTTGTGCTGCTTGATGGCCGAGGTGAAAGAGCCCTTCTCGTGGCCGAACAATTCGCTCTCGATGAGTTCGGAGGGGATGGCGGCGCAGTTCACCTCCACGAAAGGCATCGCGCTGCGCGCGCTCAGCTGGTGGAGGTTGCGCGCAACCAGCTCCTTGCCGGAGCCGTTCGGGCCGATGATCAGCACCCGGGCGTCGGTGGGCGCCACCTTCGCGATCATCTCGCGGATGTGCAGCATCGGGGCGGACTCGCCGATCATGTCGGCGCCGTACACCTTCTTTTTGAGGGCCTTGTTCTGCGAGGTCAGGCTGACCTTGTCCGTGGCGTTCTTGATGGTGATCAGGATGCGGTTCAGGTCCAGCGGCTTCTGCACGAAGTCGAAGGCGCCCTTCTTGATGCAGTCCACGGCCGTGTCGATGTCGGCGTGGCCGGAGATCATCACCACGGCACTGTCCAGCCCCATTTCCGTGAGTTTCCCGAGCACCTCGACACCGTCCATGCCGGGCATCTTGATGTCGCAGAAGATCACGTCGTATCTCTCCTTCTCCACCAGGGCGAGCCCGGAAGCGCCGTCCTCGGCGGTATCCACTTCATAACCCTCGTCGGTGAGGATCTCGCCGAGCGAATTGCGGATCGCCCGCTCATCGTCTATAATCAATACCTTCATTGTCGTTTGTATTTGTCCGGAGCGGCAAGCTCCTATCCGGAATGCGATCGCTTCGCGACCCTACCCGGGAAAATGCACCCCGGACAGGACTTGCCGCTCCGGACCAGTTTATCCAACAATCGCGCCATTGCCGACCGCTTCCTGCGGGGTGATGAAGCGCATCGTGCCGTCGCCCTGCCTGGCCATCAGGATCATGCCCCGGCTCTCGATCCTGCGGATGGTGCGGGGCTGCAGGTTCGCCAGGATGCAGATCTGCTTGCCGACCAGGGCCTCGGGCGTGTAATATTCCGCGATGCCGGACACGATGGTGCGGCGGTCGATGCCGGTGTCGATCGTGAGCTTGAGGAGCTTGTCGGTCTTGGGCACGCGCTCGGCCTCCAGAACCGTGGCGGTGCGGATGTCCATCTTCTCAAACTCCTCGAAGGTGCACGCCTCCTTCTGCGGGGCCACCTGCTTCGCGGCTTCGGCCCTGGCGGCCGCCT
>CAJOMY010000068.1:15534-21713 GCA_905235775.1 uncultured Bacteroidales bacterium
ATGCGGCGCGGATGCGGTCCAGCCGGTCCAGCTGCACCCGGATGGCGTCGTCCTCGATCTTGGCGAAGAGCAGTTCCGCCTCGCCGAGCTGGTGCCCGGCGGGCAGGATCTGCGGCCGGCCGAAGATCTCCCAGTCGAGGGCGGAGCCGAGCATTTCCCGGAGCCGCTTCGCGGCGAACGGGGTGAAGGGTTCGAAGGCGATGGCCAGGTCCGCGCAGATCTGCAGGGAGATATTGAGGATGGTCGCCGTGCGGTCCAGGTCGGTCTTCGCAACTTTCCAGGGTTCCGTGTCGGAGATGTACTTGTTGCCGATGCGGGCGATGCCCATGGCGTCCTTGAGCGCCTCGCGGAACTTGAATCCCTCGATGTTCGTCTCCATCGAAGCCTTGAGCGCCGGGATCCCGGCAAGGACCTCCTTGTCGATGTCCTCAAGCACGCCGCACGGCGGCACCTTGCCGCCGAAGTATTTGTGCGTGAGCACCATGGCGCGGTTCACGAAATTGCCGAAGACGGCCACGAGCTCGCTGTTGTTGCGCTGCTGGAAGTCTTTCCAGCTGAAGTCGTTGTCCTTGGTTTCGGGGGCGTTCGCCGTGAGGACGTAGCGGAGCACGTCCTCCTTGCCCGGGAAGTCCTGCAGGTATTCGTGCGCCCAGACCGCCCAGCCGCGGGAGGTCGAGATCTTGTCGCCCTCCAGGTTCAGGAATTCGTTCGCGGGCACGTTGTCCGGCAGGATAAACCCGTCCCCGTAGGCCTTCAGCATGGAGGGGAAAACGATGCAGTGGAACACGATGTTGTCCTTGCCGATGAAGTGCACCAGGCGGGTGTCGGGCGACTTCCACCACTTCTCCCAACTGTCGGGCAGCAGCTCCTTCGTGTTGGAGATGTATCCGATCGGCGCGTCGAACCAGACGTAAAGGACCTTGCCTTCGGCCCCCTCGACAGGCACGGGTACGCCCCAGTCGAGATCGCGGGTGACGGCGCGCGGCTGCAGGCCGCCGTCCAGCCAGCTCTTGACCTGGCCGTAGACATTGGAGCGCCATTCCTGATGGCCGTCCAGGATCCACCCGCGCAACCACTGTTCGTAGTCCTGCAGCGGGAGATACCAGTGGGTGGTCTTCTTCCTGACCGGCTCCGCGCCGCTGAGTTTGCTCCTGGGATTGATCAGTTCCTCGGGACTGAGGGTGCTGCCGCACTTCTCGCACTGGTCGCCGTAGGCGCCTTCGTTGCCGCACCGGGGGCAGGTGCCCACGATGTAGCGGTCCGCCAGGAACTGCTTCGCCTCGGGGTCGTAGTACTGCTCGCTCTCCTTCGTAATGAACTTGCCGGCATCATACAGCCTCCGGAAAAATTCCGAGGAGGTCTGTTCGTGCACCTTGGAAGAGGTGCGGCCGTAGATGTCGAAATGGATGCCCAGGCCCTCGAAGGAGTCCTTGATGATGCCGTGGTAACGGTCCACGATGTCCTGCGGGGTGCAGCCCTGCTGGCGGGCCTTGATGGTGATGGGCACGCCGTGCTCGTCGGAGCCGCAGACATACAGCACTTCCCGGCCGCGCATCCGCAGGTAGCGCACATAGATGTCGGCCGGCACGTAGACACCGGCCAGGTGGCCGATGTGGATCGGACCGTTGGCGTAGGGCAACGCACAGGTCACGAGGGTTCTTTTGAATTGATTGTCCATTATTTCGTGTTTATTTCTCTTCCCATTCTCTGTCTGATCCGCCGTTGGGCGGCCTGGATCTTGACCATCTCCTGCAAGATGCCGGTCTCCTGCTCCGGCGCTGCATCCGGCAGCTGCCGGCGGAGCTGTTCGTAGCGGTCCTGCATACGCCGCTCGGCGTACCCGAGAATGGCGCGGGGGACCTGGGCCACCAGCCAGGAAGCGGTGGTCGTCATCGCATTCTCAAAGGCCTGCACGGTCAGGCGGTATTTCTCCGTGGAGAGCTGGGAGGTCACGTCGGCGATGCGGCGGTCCTCCGCGTCCAGCAGGCGCTTGACGATCTCCTCCTGGCCGAGGCCTTCGTCATAAAGGGCGTAGAAGGCATCGAAGACGGCGGCATAGGCGCTGTTGGCCATGCGCGTGCCGTCGCTGAAGGCATCCCGGACGAAGTCCGCCACGCTGGGCTTGTCCATTTCGTTGCCGCTGTAGTAATCCGAATCGCTCTCGAAATCCAGCTCGTCGCA
Organism: uncultured Bacteroidales bacterium; assembly: GCA_905235775.1. GTDB lineage: Bacteria > Bacteroidota > Bacteroidia > Bacteroidales > UBA932 > Cryptobacteroides. The sequence continues at coordinate 17,716 of CAJOMY010000068.1, forward strand.
ACCGTGGCGAAGCAGGAAATACAGCAAGTCCCGCTCCGCGGGGGCCACGATGCGGTTCTCCTCCTGCCACGACGGGACGGCCTCCTGCACGGGTGCAGGCTGCGGGTCGGCGACGACGGCATCGTACGCGGTCTGCAGGCCGCCCTGACGACGGCGTTCCTCGCGCTCGGCCACCTTCAGGGCGTCTTCCTGGAGCTTGCGGCGCGTCCGGTTGATGCGCTCGAAGAGGATGGCCACTTCGATGCCGAACTGCTGTGCCGTGGCCTCCGCATAGGTGGAACGCTTGACCGCGTCGGGGATCTGCGCGATGGTGTCGGCGATGTCGTTGATCAGGCCCGCCTTCCGGAGCGGATCGCCCGCCGCCTCGCTGAGCAGCAGGTCCGTCTTGAAGACGATGAAGTCCTTCTCATTCGCCGTGATGTATTCGCGGACTTCGTCGCGCGTATGCTTGCGGGAGAAGGAGTCGGGATCGTCCCCGTCCGGCAGCAGCACCACGCGGACGTTCATCCCCTCGGCGAGCACCATGGGAATCCCGCGCAGGGCGGCGTGAATCCCGGCGGAGTCGCCGTCATACATGATGGTGATGTTCTCGGTGAACTTCTTGATCAGCCGCACCTGCTCCACCGTCAGGGAAGTGCCGCAGGAGGCCACGACATTCGTGATGCCGAGCTGGTGCATCATGACCACGTCCACGTTGCCTTCCACGAGGATGCAGCGGTCTTCGCGCGCGATGTCCGCCTTCGCAAAGTAAATACCCAGCAGGTTGCGGCTCTTGACGTAGATCTCCGTCTCCGGCGAATTGACGTACTTCGCAGGGTTGTCCGCCCTGAGCGTGCGGCCGCTGAACGCGATCACGCGCCCGCTCACGGAGTGGATCGGGAACATGACCCGTTCGCGGAACTTGTCGGACAGCGACCCGTCTTCGTTCTGGACCGCAAGGCCGGCGCCCAGCAGGTATTCGTCCTTGTAGCCGGCGGCGCGGGCGGCGTCCACCAGGGCGCTGCGGCCCGACGGCGCCCAGCCCAGCCCCCAGCGTCCGATGGTCTCATCCTCGATGCCGCGGGAGCGGTAATACTGATACCCCACGGCGCAGCCTTCGCCGTCCCTAAGCTGGTCGGAGAAGAACTTGCGGGCGAACTCCGACACCAGCAGCAGGCTCTCGCTGCGCTGCCGGCGCGCGATCTCCTCGGCGGACTCCTCCGCCTCGACGATCTCGATATGGTACTTGCGGGCCAGGTAACGCAGGGCCTCGACATACGAGCAGTGTTCCTGCTCCATCACGAAACCCACGGCCGTTCCGGCCTTGCCGCAACCGAAACATTTGTAAATGCCCTTGGAGGGCGTGACATAGAAGGAGGGCGTCTTCTCGTTGTGGAAGGGGCAGCAGGCCACGTAACTGGCCCCGCGGCGCTTCAGCGTCACATAGTCGCTCACCACATCCGCGATCTGCGCGGTGTCGAGAATCAGGTTGACGGTCTCCTGGGGTATCACGATGCGATCTCACAAAGGAATTTGAGGCGGACGAGCCGGATCTCATTCTCATAATAATCCGGTCCGAGCGCGTCGATGGCGGCCTGGATGTCGTCCGAGGTCGCATCCTCCTTGAAATACCGGTAGATATCCTCGACGATCTCCTCGTCGAGGTTGTTCTCGATATAGTAGTCCAGATTGAGCTTGGTGCCGCTGGAGACAATGGCCTCGATCTCGCCGAGGAGCTCGTCCATCTCCAGGCCGCGGGCCTCGGCGATGTCCTCGAGGTCCATGCGCCGGTCGATGCTCTGGATGATCGCCACTTTCGCGGCCGACTTGTTGGGCGTGGACTTGACCACGAAATCGTCCGGACGCTCGATTTCATTCTCGTCGACGTATTTCTTAATCAGCTTGATGAACTCCCCGCCGAACTTGTGGGCCTTGCCTTCTCCGACGCCCTGGCAGTTCTTGAGCTCCTCGAAGGTCTCGGGGTAGAGGATGGACATGTCTTCCAGCGCCGGATCGCCGAAGATGATCCAGGGTTGGAGCTTGAGGCGCCGGCCCAGGTCCTTGCGCAGGTCCTTGAGCATGGACAGCAGCACCGGATCGCCCGCACCGCCGCCCGACTTCATCGCCACCGCGGCAGCGGCGGCCTCTTCGTCGTCCTCGTCGTCTTCCCCGCCACCGGCGAACACGCGGTCCTCGACCAGCCGGAGCTCCCAGGGATCGGCGGCGAAGCGGCGTCCGAGATCCGTCACGTGGATCAGGCCGTAGGTCTCGATCTCCTTGGCCAGCAGATGCGCGATGAGTCCCTGGTGGATGACGGTGCCCCAGAATTTTTCGGAGTGGGGCTTGCCCGCGCCGAAGAACTCCAGCTCGTCGTGCCTGTAGGACTTGGTCAGCGAATTGGACACCCCGGCCAGGATGTTGGCAAGGTGGTCCAGCTTGAAATGCTCGGGCAGCGCCTCGATCAGGCGGATGACCAGCTGCATCTCCTTGCGCCCGTCGAAAGTGGCCTTGGGATGTACGCAGTTGTCACAGCAATGGCAGTTCTCCTCGGTGAAGTCCTCGCCGAAATAATTGAGCAGCAGCTTGCGGCGGCACTGGCTGGACTCCGCATAAGCAAGCACTTCGGAGAGCAGCTGGCGGCTGATCTCCTGCTCGGCGACGGGCTTGCCCTGCATGAATTTCTCCAGCTTCTGGATATCCTTGTAGCTGTAATAGGCGATGCAGAGCCCCTCCTGGCCGTCCCGGCCGGCACGGCCCGTCTCCTGGTAGTAGCTCTCGATGCTCTTGGGGATGTCGTAGTGGATGACGAAGCGGATGTCCGGCTTGTCGATCCCCATGCCGAAGGCGATCGTAGCCACGATCACCTGCACCTCCTCCATCAGGAACCTGTCCTGGTTTTCCGCACGCACCCGGGCGTCCAGTCCGGCATGATACGGCAGGGCCTTGATACCGTTGATGCACAGCAACTCAGCCATCTCCTCGACCTTCTTGCGGCTGAGGCAGTAGATGATGCCGGACTTGCCGGGGTGCTGGCGGATGAACTTGATGAGATCCTTCTCCGGATCCACCTTGTCCCGGACTTCGTAGTAGAGGTTCGGGCGGTTGAACGAAGACTTGAACACGGCGGCGTCCGGGATGCCCAGGTTCTTGAGGATATCGCTCTGTACCTTGGGCGTGGCCGTGGCCGTAAGCGCGATGATGGGCGCGCGGCCGATCTGGTCCACCAGCAAACGGATGCGGCGGTACTCCGGCCGGAAGTCATGCCCCCATTCGGAAATGCAGTGCGCCTCATCCACGGCGTAGAAGGAAATCTTCAATTCCCGCAGCAGCTGGACATTCTCTTCTTTGGTCAGCGACTCCGGCGCTACGTACAGCAGCCGGGTCCTGCCCGCAAGCAGGTCCTCCCGGACCTCGTCGATCTGCTGGCGCGAGAGCGAGGAATTGAGGAAATGCGCGATGCTTCCATCCCCGGCCACGAATCCCCGCAACAGGTCCACCTGGTTCTTCATCAGGGCGATCAGCGGGGAGATGACAATGGCCGTGCCTTCCATCACCAGGGCCGGCAACTGATAACACAACGACTTGCCGCCTCCGGTGGGCATCAGGACGAAGGCATCACCCCCTCCAATCAGGTGCCGGATGATCTTCTCCTGGTCCGCCTTGAAGGCGTCATAGCCGAAAAACTCTTTGAGCGTCTTGTGAATCAGTGCCGAATCGGGTATCATGGGATATCAGTCTAAGGTGTGAATGGCGAGTCCGGAACGGAGCTTGGGTTCAAACCACGTCGTCTTCGGCGGCATGATGTTGCCGGTGTCGGCGATGTCCATCAGCTGCTGCATGCTGACGGGATAGAGGGCGAAGGCGACCTTCATCTCGCCGGAATCGACGCGGCGGGACAGCTCGCCCAGGCCGCGGATGCCGCCCACGAAATCGATGCGGTCGGAGGTACGCAGGTCCTTGATCCCGAGGATCCTGTCGAGCACCCGGTCCGAAAGGATGGTCACGTCGAGCACCCCGAT
>CAJOMY010000069.1 GCA_905235775.1 uncultured Bacteroidales bacterium
GGCTCCCTCGTCGCCGCAGAAGGTCTATACCATCACCCTGGACTTTGCCAAAAAGTCCGTTTAGTCCGCATCATGAAGCGTTCTCCGGCAGCAAGCGTCCCCGTATCCGGCAGCGTCCGCTCCCGCAGGGACTTGTTTACGGCTTTGGGGCTGTCGGCCGCCTCTGCGGTCCTGATGTCCCTGCCCTATCTGCTGCCGGGCTGCGGTTTTGTGATGCTCTTCGCCCTGCTGCCCCTGCTGGCGCTCGAAAGGATGCTGTTTCAGGGGAGGGGACGCGGATTCTTCCTGTATGCGTGGCTGAGTTTCAGCCTGTGGAATTTCATCACCACCTTCTGGGTGTGCAACGCCACGGTGGGAGGGGGCATCTTCGCCATCCTCGCGAATGCCGCGCAGATGCTGCTGGTGTGGCTGCTTTTCCGCCTCGCGAAGCGGCGGACGGGCGGTGTGCTGCCGTACATCTTCCTCGCGGCGACGTGGATCGCCTTCGAGCGGCAGTACTTCGCCGCACAGATCTCCTGGCCCTGGCTGACGCTTGGCGGCGCCTTCGCCCGAAGCGTCCGCACGGTGCAGTGGTATGAATACACCGGCATGCTGGGCGGATCGCTCTGGATCTGGCTTGCCAACCTGGGCATCTACGGTCTCATCGTGTCCGTGCTGGACGGGCTCTGGTCACGCTGGAACGGCCTTGCGCGCTTCTGCGCCGCCCTTGGCGTCATCCTCGTGATCGCCGGTCCCGTGGTCGCTTCCAACTATATCTGGGAGAGCCGGGGGGAACGTTCCGAGGGCGTGGTCGACGTCATCATCGGCCAGCCCAATCTCGACCCCTACGAGAAATTCCAGTCCCTCCCGCAGTCCGCTCAGACCGGGATCCTGCTGGACGACTTCGCCACCGCCCTTGCCGGCCGGCCGGATTCTTCCGCCGTGCTCCTGCTCGCGCCCGAGACCTTCACCGGCGACATCGTCCTGGACGACCCCGAACGTTCCGCCACCCTGCAGTCGTTCCGGCAGTTCCTGGGGGCGCACCCCGGCGCGGAAATCCTTTTCGGCGCCAGCACCTACGACCTCTACGACACCCATGCCGCCCCGAGCCTGCTCGCACGGCCGTACGGCGACGGGTGGAGCATTGCGCACAACAGCGCCGTCATGCTGCGCCCCGACGCCCCTGTGGAAGTCTACCACAAGAGCAAGCTCGTGGTGGGGACGGAGCTGACCCCGTACCCCCGGATTTTCGTCCCCCTGGACAACTGGCTCTCCGCCCGGCTGGGCGTGAGCGGCCTGATGGGTCGCTGCGTGGGGCAGGACGGCGTGTCGCTGCTGCACTTCGGGCCGCAGCGCGTGCCGCTGGGCTGCGCCGTCTGCTATGAGTCCGTTTACGGAGAATACTGCGCTGATTATGTCCGGGCCGGGGCCCGGGGCTTGACCATCATCACCAACGACGCCTGGTGGGGAGACACCCCGGGCTACCGCCAGCACCTCAGCTACGCCGCCCTGCGGGCCATCGAGCTGCGGCGCGACATCGCCCGTTGCGGCAACACCGGCATCTCCTGCTTCATCGACCAGCGCGGCGAGATCCGGGACGCCTCCACCTGGTGGACGCGCCAGACCGTCTCCGGCAGCATCAACCTCAGCAGCGAGCAGACCGCCTTCGTGCGCCACGGCGACATCGTCGGCCGCGTCAGCACGCTGATATTTCTGCTGCTGGCGGCCTTCCTGCTGGTCCGCCTCTTCGTCAAGCGCTGAGCCCTGTCGTCAGAACAGCTTCGGGTGGCTCTCCTCGAGCCCTTCCAGCACCCGCTCCATCACCGCCTGGCGGATCAGCGCGGAGCGCGAGGCGACCTTGAAGCGCTGGCAATACGTGTCGATGGCCGCGAGCTCCTGCGTGTTGAACAGCACGGTCTTGCGGTGGACGCGCCGGAGCGAGGCCCGCTGCCTGTCGAGATAAGCGGGATCGACGCCGGCGAATTTCTTGCTACTCTTCTTTTTCCTGGCCATAGAGCATACTGATATATTGGATGATTTCCTGCAGGCTGTCCATCTCCAGGCGCCTTCCGAGGATCTCCCCCTCCCAGACCACGAAGATCTTGGGCGTGGAGAAGATGCCGTAGTCGAGCAGCATCGTCGATTCCGACTCCGGATCCCAGAGGTGGATCATCTTCACGTTCTTATTGGGGGTCCTGAGCGCCTTGCGGAAGGCCTTGAAGGCCTTTTTGTCGCTGTCCACGTCGATGGCGTAGAAGTCCATCGGGAAGTCGACCTGCGCGAGCACGGACGGCAGGGCGTAGGTCTCCATGCGGCATTTCGAGCACTCGGGCGAGTAGAAGAAAAGCACGCTCGCGCGCCCGCCAGCGGGAATGGTGCGGCGTCCGCCGCAGGGCTTCCGCAAGCTGAGCCGGGGGGCCGGCATGCCGATCAGCGTGTTGCGGTGCTCCAAGGCGAAACGCTCCGCTTCGAACGCCTCGAATTCGCTGCGCGTCGCCACGATTCCCGGCTCGATCCAGCGGTCGTAGATGTGCACCGCCACGGCCTCCTCGCCCATCACGCGGCTATAGCGGTAGTGGTCGAAGACCGTGAGCGTCACGTGCTGGCGCATCAGCGAGTCGGTGCAGGACGCGATCAGCGCGTCGAATTCGGCATTCTTCTCCGGGATCTCCTCATAGAGCAGCGCGCCGTAGAACTGCGTCAGGAGGCTGTCCAACGGCGCGTACACGCCGGTCGTGTCCATCTGCGCCCGGGCGTGGAAGACGCAGGCGAAGGGGACCAGGAGCAGGAGCAGGAGGAACAGCCGCTTCATGACACTTCGGGCAGGACAACTCCTTCGGGCAGGAACTCCCGGGTGTCGCCGCGATGGCGGAGCAGGTCGCGCACGGCCGAGGAGGAGATGTGCGCGAACTCCTGCGCCGTGGGGATGATGATGGTCTCAATCTCCGGGGCGAGCCGGCGGTTGGCGTCCGCAATGGCCTTCTCGTTGTCGAAGTCCATCATGTTGCGGATGCCCCGCACGATGTGGCGGATGCCCAGCTGGCGGCAGATGTCGATGGTCAGGCAGTCATACGAGACCACGCGCACCCGGTCGCCCAGCGCGGCTGTGGCCTGGCGGATGATGTCCATTTTCTGCTCGCTCGTGAAAAAGCCCCGCTTGTCCTGATTGACACCCACGGCCACGACCACCTCGTCGAACATGGTCAGCGAGCGGCGGAGGATATTCAGATGGCCCGCGGTGAACGGGTCGAATGATCCCGGAAAGAGAGCGATTGTGTTCATGATGAACAAATATAGGCAAAAAAAGCGTATCTTTGGAATATGACCGTAAAAATCGAACCCTCCTGGCGCGAAGCGCTCCAGCGCGAATTCGACCAGCCTTATTTCGCCGCCCTGGCCCGGCAGCTGCATGCCGAAAAGGCCGCGGGGCGTGTCATTTTCCCGCCGGGCGGGGAGATCTTCCGCGCCTTCGATCTCTGCCCGCTGGACCGGACGAAGGTCGTCATCCTGGGGCAGGACCCCTACCACGGCTACGGCCAGGCTATGGGCCTGTGCTTCAGCGTCCCGCAGGGCGTGCCGGCGCCGCCTTCGCTCAAAAACATCTTCCGGGAGATCGAATCCGACCTCGGGCTGCACCTGTCCGGCAGCCCGGACCTGACGCCCTGGGCCCGGCAGGGAGTCCTGTTGCTCAACGCCGTGCTGACGGTGCGCGCCGGCGAGCCCACCTCGCACGGCGGCATCGGCTGGCAGACCTTCACCGACGCGGTCATCCGCACCGTTTCCGAACGGCGTGACGGTGTCGTCTTCCTGCTCTGGGGCAATTATGCCCGCAGCAAGGCGCCGCTCATCGACGCCTCCCGCCACCTCATCCTCGAGGCGGCGCACCCTTCGCCCCTCGCCCGCGGCGCCTTCTTCGGCTCCCGGCACTTCTCGCAGTGTAACGATTACCTGGCTGCCCACGGCCAGGTCCCGATCGATTGGAAGTTGTAGCCGTTTTCCGTAACGGATTATTACTGAATGATATACGAAAGTAACCGTGTCAATTTTGACACGGTTACTTTCGTAAAGTATTATCAGTCATCCGATTGCGAAAAACGGCCGCCCTGCCATCACGCTCAGAAGATGAAGTCGATGACGTCCTGGATGGTCTTGACGTAGTGGAACTCCAGGCCGCGGATGTAGATTTCCTTGATGTCCTCGATGTCCTTGCGGTTGTCCTCCGAGATGACGATCGTGTGGACGCCGGCGCGCTTGGCGGCGAGGATTTTCTCCTTGATGCCACCGACCGGCAGCACACGGCCGCGCAGCGTCATTTCACCCGTCATCGCGATGCCGTGGCGCAGGGCCTGGCCGCGCAGCGCGGACACCATCGAGCTCACCATCGTGATACCCGCCGAAGGGCCGTCCTTCGGGGTGGCGCCTTCGGGCACGTGGACGTGCAAATCCTTCTCGCCGAAGGTCTTCGAATCCATTTTGGCCATCTCCGGGTGCGCCTTGATGTACTGGTAGGCGATGGTCGCCGACTCCTTCATCACGTCGCCCAGGTTGCCGGTCATGCTCATCACGCCCTTGCCGCCCGAGACGGAACTCTCGACGAAGAGGATCTCGCCGCCCATCTGGGTCCAGGCGAGGCCCGTCACGACGCCCGGGGCTTCGTTGCCCTTGATCAGGTCATGGAAATTGGTCGGCAGGCCGAGGTATTCCTTCAGGTGTTCCTTCTTGATGACGGCGGGGTACTCCTCGCCCAGGGCGATCTTCTTCGCGGTCACGCGGGCGATCTTCGCGATCTGCTTCTCCAGCCCGCGGACGCCTGACTCGTGCGTGTACTCGTCGATGATGGCCTGCATGGCCGTCCGGTCGATCTTGAGCGCATCCTTCGCGAGACCGTGCTCGCCGAGCTGCTTGGGCACGAGGAACTTCTTTGCGATTTCCAGCTTCTCCTCCGCGAGGTAGCCCGTCACGTTGATCAGCTCCATGCGGTCCAGCAGCGCCGGCTGGATGGGCGCCGTGCTGTTGGCGGTGGTGATGAACAGGACGTTGCTGAGGTCGTAGTCCTGGTCGAGGTAATTGTCATGGAAGGTGGCGTTCTGTTCAGGGTCGAGCGCCTCCAGCAGGGCCGAGGACGGGTCGCCCTTGAAATCGGCGGCCAGCTTGTCCACCTCGTCCAGCACGATCACCGGGTTCGAAGTGCCGGCCCGGGCGATGCCGTTGAGGATCCTGCCCGGGAGGGCGCCCACATAGGTCTTGCGGTGGCCGCGCAGTTCCGCCTCGTCGTGCATGCCGCCCAGGGCGATGCGCACGTACTTGCGGCCGAGGGCCTTCGCGACGGACTTGCCCAGCGAGGTCTTGCCCACGCCCGGAGGGCCGTAGAGGCAGAGGATCGGGGACTTCATGTTGCCCTTCAGTTTGAGCACCGCGAGGTACTCGATGATGCGGTCCTTGACCGTGTCCAGACCGTAATGGTCGCCGTCCAGCACCTTCTGGGCGTGCTTGAGGTCGAGGTTGTCCCGGCTCATCTCGCCCCAGGGGAGGTCGAGCATGAACTCCAGGTAGTTGTACTGGACGCTGTAGTCCGGCGAGGACGGATTGTATTTCTCGAGCTTGGCGAGCTCCTTGGCGAAGGCTTCGCCGATCTCCTTCGGCCACTTCTTCGCCGCGGCGCGTTCGCGGAACTTGTCGAATTCCTCGGCGTCGTCCATGCCCAGCTCCTCCTGGATGGTGCGCAGCTGGTTGTTGAGGTAATATTCGCGCTGCTGCTGGTCGATTTCGCTCTTGACCTTCTGGTTGATCTCCTGCTTGATCTTCATCAGCTCCACCTGCGCATCCAGCACGGACAGCAGCTTGAGCGCGCGCGTCTTGATGTTGTCGATCTCCAGCAGCTGGATCTTCGACTCGAAATTCTCCACCTCGACGGTCGTCGCGATGAAGTTCACCAGGAAGCGGAAATCGTCGATCGCCTTCAGGGCGCCGACCGTCTCGCGCGTACCGATATTGCTCGCGCGCAGCAGGTGTATCGACTTGTCCTTCAGCGATTCGCTGATGGCCTTGATGTCCGTGCCTTTCGGGTCCTCAAGCAGGATGTCCGGGAGGTAGTGCACCCGGGCGGTGATGTACGGCTCATAGCCGAGCACGGCGTCCATCGACAGGCGCTTGAACGCCTGGAGGATGGCGGTGATCGTGCCGTCCGGCATCTCCAGCGTCTTCAGCACCTTGCATACGGAGCCGTAACGGCTGAGGTCCTCCTCCTGAGGCTCCTCGACCATCACGTCGTTCTGGGGCACAGCGCCGATGAAGAAACCTTCCTTCTCGGCGTCCTGGATCAGGTGCACGGATTTCTCCCGCCCGATCGTGATCGGGAACACGGCGCCCGGGAAGAGCACCGCGTTGCGGAGCGCCAGCACCGGCAGGATTTCCGGGAGTTCGGAGTCGTCTATTTTCAGCAGGCCTTCTCCCTGCATCACGGGGATGATGCTGACTTCTGCGCCGGCAGGGAGGGTGAATTCTTTATCTTGTCTCATAATAATGCCAAAATGTCAGTAATGTCGGTCTTTCAGAACCGCCTGCGAATATAGTCAATCTCCGTGCCATGTCCAAAAAACTGTAAATATCATTTTGAATAATAAAAAATTAACTCTATTTTTGCACTCCCAAAATCGTTATCTTCAAATAACTAAATATTAAAGACAATGACTAAAGCAGAAATCGTGAACGAAGTGGCCAAGGCCACCGGTATCGAGAAGGTGACCGTCCAGACTGTCGTCGAGGCCACCATGGAGAGCATCAAGGCCTCCCTCATCAAGGACAACAACGTGTACCTGCGCGGATTCGGTTCCTTCATCAACAAGCAGCGCGCCCAGAAGGCCGCCCGCAACATCACCCGCCAGACCACGATGACGATCCCGGCCCACTGCATCCCTGCGTTCAAACCGTCCAAGTCCTTCGCCGCCGCGGTCAAGGACAACGTGAAACCCAAATCCAAGTAATTATGCCGAACGGAAAGAAGCATAAGAGACACAAGATGGCCACGCACAAGCGCAAAAAGCGCTTGCGCCTGAACCGCCACAAGAAGAAATAAGAGTCGAAGAAAGCCTGACGGGAGATCCGGCGGGCTTTTTCTTGATTCTGTTGCGAACCATGGAAACCGCGAAGACAGAAAAAGACCTGGTGGTGGACGTAGCGTCCGCCGAGGTCCGGATCGCTCTGCTGGAAAACCACCGGCTGATCGAGCTGAACCGGGAATCGAACCAGGGTCGGAGCTATTCGGTCGGGGATGTCTTTCTTGGCAAGGTCAAGAAGCTCCTCCCCGCGCTGAATGCCGCCTTCGTGGATATCGGCGACAACAAGGAGGCGTTCATCCACTATCTCGACCTGGGTCTGTACTTCAACGCTTTCGACAGCTTCGTGCGCGAAAGCAATCCCAACCGGGACCTCGCCAAGCTTTATGCGGGGACGAAGATCGGACCCGCCCTCGCGAAGGAAGGCCGGATCGAGGATCACCTCAAGGTCGGGCAGATGATCATCGCCCAGATCACCAAGGAGCCGATTTCCACCAAGGGATCCCGGTTGACTGCGGAGATTTCATTGGCAGGACGCAACGTTGTACTGCTCCCCTTCGCCGAGAAGGTGAGCGTTTCCCAGAAAATCTCCTCGAAGGAGGAGAGAAAGAGACTTGAGACCCTCGTCCGGAGCATCCTCCCCAAGAACTACGGTGCCATCATCCGCACCGCCGCTGAGGGCAAGACGGCCGCCGTCCTGGTGGCCGAGCTGCGCCTGCTCATCGAGAAATGGGAAGGCTCCTGGAAGAAAGTGGCCGCATCCAAGGGGGTGAAACTCCTCTTCACCGAGTACTCCAAGACCACCACCGTACTGCGCGATCTGCTCAACGACGAGTTCGCCAACATCCACGTGAACGACCGCAACGTTTTCGAAGAGACGCGCAAGTACATCTCCCTGATCTCTCCCGAGCAGGAGAAGATCGTCAAGCTCTACGAAGGCCGGGAACCCATCTTCGACCATTTCGAAGTGACCCGCCAGATCAAGAGCTCCTTCGGCAAGGTGGTACCGATGAAGCAGGGTGCGTATCTCGTCATCGAGACCACCGAGGCGCTCAATGTGATCGATGTCAACAGCGGCATCCGGGCCAAGACCACCGACCAGGAGGAGAACACCTTCGAGGTCAACAAGCTCGCCGCCGAAGAGATCGCTCGCCAGCTGCGGCTGCGCGACATGGGCGGCATCGTCATCGTCGACTTCATCGACATGGCCAAGCCCGAGCATCGCAACGACCTCTTCAAGTACATGCGGGAGCTGATGGAGAACGACCGGGCCAAGCACAATGTGCTGCCCCTCACCAAGTTCGGCCTCATGCAGCTCACGCGCCAGCGGATTCGCCCCGTGACGGAGATCAACACCACCGAGCAATGCCCCCTGTGCCACGGCACCGGACATATCACGTCCACCGTGGTCATTGACGAGGAGATCGAGCGGCACATCGCCGACCTCTCCGAGAAGGGGCGGAAGACGATGACCCTCAGGACCAGCCCCATCCTCGGGGCCTACCTGACGCGCGGATGGAACTCCTTCCTCCGCCAGTGGAAACGCAAGTACAAGTGCAAGCTGGAACTGGTCGAGATGACCGACCACAGCATCCTGCAGTATGAAATCGTTGATGAACTGGGAAAGGCGCTCGACTAGTATTTTGTTACGGCTAAAACTTTAATTTGTTAGAAATATTTTGTAACTTTGCCATAATCAACTAAATTTGATGTTATGGCAAAGTACAGGAAAC
>CAJOMY010000070.1 GCA_905235775.1 uncultured Bacteroidales bacterium
GCGGGCAGGTGTGACCGGTCCCGTTGAACATGCAGGCATCTTCGACGGCGAACGCTACGCCGATATGCCCGTCCTCTGCCGGAAGTATGGGCTGTTTCCAACCGCGGAGGGCTGGCGGGGCAGGATACTGCTGCTGGAGACCAGCGATGAAGACCATCCGCTTTCCATGAACCAGATCTTAACGCAATTACATCTGCACGGAGTGGAAGCGGGTCAGGCCGCCGGCGACGAGCGTCTGCGGGCAGTGGAACGAGTGGATGGCGCAGAGATCCTTCCAGGTCTGAAAATGGGTTTTGGGGAGGACGGTGATGATTTTCATGTCCGGCTCCGCCTCCAGGAAGCGCTCGATGCTGCATTGAAGGATGGGACGGCCGTCCAGCGGAAGGAACTGTTTGGGGATGTCTCCGCCCATCCGGGTTCCCGATCCGCCGGCCACGAAAATACCGTAGATTTTTCTGCGCATAAAACGATAAATTCTTTGCAAAATTAGGAATTTTTAATTACATTTGTCATTCGGCTAAATACAACTCGACATATGGCTTTTTCTTTCCTGAACCAGGAGCTGGCTATCGATCTCGGCACCGCCAATACTGTCATTTACCAGAATGGCCAGATTGTGTTGGATGAGCCCAGCATCGTGGCCATCGACAATAATAGCGGCAAGTGCCTCGCGTTGGGCACGCAAGCCAAGATGATGCATGAGCGCACCAGCCCGGGCGTCAAGACCATCCGCCCGCTGCGCGACGGCGTGATCGCCGACTTCAATGCGGCGGAGATGATGATCCGCGGCTTCATCAAGCAGGCCGGCGGCCGTCGCCACCAGTTTTTCACCCCGAACCTCAAGGTCGTGGTGGGCATCCCTTCCGGATCCACGGAGGTGGAAATCCGCGCCGTGCGCGACTCCACGGAGCACGCCGGCGGCCGGGATGTCTTCCTGATTTTCGAGCCGATGGCGGCAGCCCTCGGGATCGGGCTGAACGTGGAAGCCCCGCAGGGCAACATGGTCGTGGACATCGGCGGCGGCACCACGGAGATCGCCGTGATCTCCCTGGGCGGTCTGGTCCTGCAGGACAGCATCCGCACGGCGGGCGACGTGTTCACAAGCGACATCCAGTACTACCTGCGCCAGCAGCACAATATCCGCGTGGGCGAGATCACCGCGGAGAAAATCAAGATGGCGGTCGGTGCCGTCATTCCCGACCTGGAGGAAGGGGAGGAGCCGGCTCCGTTCGTCGTCCGCGGCCCGAATCTCATGACGGCGCATCCGGTGGAGGCGACGATCACCCATCAGGAGATCGCCCACTGCCTGGACAAGTCCATCGCCAAGATCGAGGCCTCCGTCCTGCATGTGCTGGAGAACACTCCGCCGGAGCTCTACGCCGACATCGTGGAGAACGGAATCTACCTGTCCGGCGGCGGCGCGCTGCTCCGCGGTCTGGCCAAGCGCTTCCGCGACAAGGTCAACATCGAATTCCACGTGGCCGAGGACCCGCTCCATGCGGTGGCCCGCGGCACGTGCGACGCGCTCAAGCATACCGACCGGTACTCCTTCCTGATGCGATAGGGGATGTCGGACCAGAAGGCGTCATCCATCCTCGTGAGTGCAGTAGTCTTCATCCTGTTGGAGCTTGCTGCACTCGTGTTGTTGTACAGGGCCTCGACCCTGCAGAATATCTGGATCAACCGGGCTTCGCACCGCACCATGGCGCTGCTGTGGGGCAGCGGCGAGACGCTCCGCAGCCGATTCCAGCTGGAAGCGCTGAACCGGGAGCTGCAGGCGGAGAATGCCCGTCTGCAGGAACGTCTCCGGGTCAGCGGGCCTGCGGACGGGCCGCGGGAAGAGGGCATCTATCGCTACACCCCCGCCACCGTGGTCAAGATGAGCCGCAACCGCACGCACAACTACATCATCCTGGACAAGGGCTCCGAAGACGGCATCCGTCCCCAGTCCGGCATCATCTCCGACCGGGGCGTCGTGGGCGTCATCCAGGCCGTGGACAAACATTTCTCCTACGGACTGACGCTGATGAATCCCGATATCAGCATCGGTGCCCGGCTCGACAGGTCCGAGCTGGTGGCGACGATCGCCTGGGACGGCCGGAGGACGGACCGCGCCATCCTGCGGAATCTGCCTCCGCATCAGGTCGTCGAGCCCGGCGATACGGTCCGGACGAGCGGGTTTTCGATCCTGTTCCCGCCGGACGTTCCGATCGGCGTCACTGGAGACAGCCGGATTTTGGACGGCTCCACGCGGCAGGTGGAGGTGACGCTTTTCCAGGACTTCGCCAGGCTCCGCTACGTGACGGTGGTGGAGAATCTGAAACGATCTGAAATCATGGCCCTCGAGGCTGCAGGGGAGGATGCGCGATGAAACGTTCGCAGATCATATTCATCCTGCTGTTCCTGGCGCAGCTCGCGTTGTGGAACTATTTCAATTTCACGCCGTACGTCTTCGTCGTGTATCTGCCCGCGATGCTGCTCTGCCTGCCGGCTGCATATAACAACGTCCGGACGATGCTGCTCGCCTTTTTGCTCGGGCTGCTGGCCGATTTCCTGGTGAACGGGACGCTGGGCCTGACTTCCATCGCGCTGGTCCCGGTGGCGGCCGCGCGCAGGTACGTGATGCGGATCGCGTTCGGACAGGAACTCTTCGCACGGGGAGAGGAACTTTCCTTTCAGCGGCAGGGCTGGTCGAAATTCCTGTCGGGCATCCTGATCCTGACGGCCATCTATTTGCTGATCTTCATCTGGGTGGACAGCGCCGGCATATATTCGGTCGGTTTCATGGCGCTCAAATTCGTTTTCTCCCTGCTGGCCAGCACCGCGCTGTCCTTCCCCATCGCCATCCTGATGCTTGAAGATTCCGACACGCGATGGAAATGAACCGGAAAAACCGCCTGGTGGCCGGCCTGCTCGTCGTTGCCGGCATTCTGCTGATCCGCCTGTTCTGGATCCAGGTCGTCGATGACAAGTACAAGCGGGATGCATCCAACAACTCGCTGGTATACAACTATATCTATCCGCCGCGCGGGGTGATTTACGACCGCAACGGAGAGATCCTTGTGGACAACGAGGTGTGCTACGACATCGTAGTGACTCCGCGTGACGTGACGCCCTTCGACACGCTGGCCCTGTCGGGGGCCCTGGGCGTCGAGGCGGACTTCATCCGTGAGCGTATGGCGTATTACCGCCAGTACCGCACCCGGATCGGCTACCAGACGCTCCCGTTCCTCAAGCACATCCCGCAGGAGAACTACATCCGTTTTGCGGAGGAAGCCTACCGTTTCCCCGGCTTCAAGGCCGAGGTGCGCATCGTCCGCCAGTATCCCTTCAACGCCGGCGGCAACCTCCTCGGCTACATCTCCGAAGTGGACGCCGACTACATCAAGGAGCATCCCGGATACCGCCCGGGCGACTACGTCGGCAAGACCGGGCTCGAGGCCGCCATGGAGGAGCAGCTTCGCGGTGTCAAGGGCTATCACATCTTCCTGCGTGACTCGCGCAACCGGGTTCAGTCGCCCTATATGGATGGTGAGGAGGACAAGGAAGCCGAGCCGGGCAGCGATGTCGTGTCCACGATCGACGCCCGCCTCCAGCAGTACGGGCAGCGACTGATGGAGGGCAAGGTCGGGTCGGTCGTGGCCATCGAGCCGTCCACCGGCGAGATCCTCACCATGGTGTCCAGCCCGGGCATCGACGTGGATGTGCTCAGTGACATCGGCAGGCACTACGACGAGATTTCCAAGAATCCGCACAAGCCGATGTTCAACCGCACGGTGATGGCGTCCTACCCGCCCGGATCCGTTTTCAAACTGGTCAACGGCCTGATCGGCCTGCAGGAAGGCACGCTGACCCCGTCCAGCAGCTATCCCTGCAATCATGGCTTCCCCTATGGCAACAACCGGCGGCTCGGCTGCCATAACCACGCCTCGCCGCTGGACCTGCTCAGCGCCATCGCCACGTCCTGCAACGGCTATTTCTGCTATGTCCTGCGCAATATCCTGGAGAACAAGAAATACCAGACCACCGCGGAGGCCTTCGACCAGTGGCGGGAGTACGTGCTGAGTTTCGGTTTCGGCCGCAAGCTGGGCAGTGATTTCCCTTCCGAGCTGGGCGGCAACATCCCGACCTCCGACTACTACAACCGGATGTACGGGGAGGGACGCTGGCGCTTCCAGACCATCCTCTCCCTGTCCATCGGGCAGGGTGAGATCGGCGCCACGCCGCTCCAGATCGCGAACCTGGCGGCCATCATGGCCAACCGCGGCTACTACTACATCCCCCACATCGTCAAGGATTCCGAAGGAGTCGAGATCGACCCCAAATACAAGGAGCGGCAGTACACCCTGGTGGACACGTCGCACTTCCATACGGCGGTGAAGGGCATGTACATGGCCGTCAACGGCGGCGGTTCGGCGGGCGGCACCGCCTTCAGCGCCCGCATTCCGGGCCTGGACGTGTGCGGCAAGACCGGCACCGCCCAGAACCCGCACGGGAAGGACAATTCCGTCTTCATCTGTTTCGCGCCCAAGGACGATCCCAAGATCGCCGTGGCCGCGTATGTCGAGAACGCCGGCTTCGGCGCCACCTGGGCGCTGCCGGTGGCTTCGCTGATGCTGGAGAAATACCTCAAGGGGGAGATTTCGCCGGAGCGTCAGTATCTGGAGGACCGCCTGATGAAAACAAGATTCTTCTGATGATGCGCAACGCAGGCGGAATGCCCCGCTCGCTGGACCGGGGGCTCGGAAAGACGGTGGACTGGTGGCTGGTCGGCTGCTATCTCCTGCTGGTGCTCATCGGCTGGCTCAACATCTACGCCTCAATCCACTCCACGGAGCCCTCTTCGATCTTTGACTGGACGGCGCGCAGCGGCAAGCAGGCCATCTGGATTGCGACGGCGCTCCTGCTGGATATCCTGATTCTTTTCGTGATTCATCCCCGCCTGTGGGAGGTGATCGCGCCTTATGCGTATATCGTGGTCTTCTTCCTGCTGGTGCTGGTCATTTTCGTCAGTAAGGACGTCAAGGGATCGCACTCTTGGTTCGAGTTGGGACCGGTCAAGTTCCAGCCGGCCGAGATCTCGAAGATCACCACTTCGCTGGTGCTGGCATCGGTGATGAGCAAGTCGCAATTCCACCTGTCCAAGCGGACGCATCTGCTGATGGTGGCCGGCATCATCGGACTGCCGATGCTCGCCATCCTGGCGGAGAGCGAGGCCGGCTCGGCGCTGGTCTACGTGGGCTTTATCTTCGTGTTGTACCGGGAGGGCCTGTCGGGCTGGTGGCTGTTCCTGCTGGGGATGGTGATCGTGCTCTTCATCCTGACGCTGGTGGCCCCCTGGTGGGTGGCCGGTTCGGTGCTTCTCCTGGTGTGCGTCATCTATCTCTGGCGGGTGTTGCGCGGCTTCCGCCACGAGGAGCGCATGTTGCGGAGACGCCAGATTTTCCGAACGCTGCTCACTTTCGCTGCCGGCGCGCTGGTGATCCTGGCCACCGGTTTCATCTTCAACAATGTCTTGCAGGACCACCAGCGCAAGCGCATCGAGGTGCTGCTGGGACTCAAGGAAGACCCGGCGGGCGTGGGCTACAACGTGCGTCAGTCGATGATTGCCATCGGATCCGGCGGACTGACCGGCAAGGGTTTCCTGCAGGGAACGCAGACCACCTACGGCTTCGTGCCGGAGCAGAGTACGGATTTCATTTTCTGCACGGTCGGCGAGGAATGGGGCTTCCTGGGATGCTTCGCCGTCATTGCCCTGTACGTGTTCTTGATCTGGCGCATCTTGAATGATGCCGAACGGAGCCGGGAGGCCTTCACGCGGGTGTACGGCTATTGCCTGGCGGCCTGTCTGTTCATGCACCTGTTCATCAACATCGGCATGACCATCGGCCTGATGCCGGTAATCGGCATTCCGCTGCCGCTGCTCAGCTACGGCGGCTCCTCCCTGTGGGCCTTCTCCGTGATGTTGTTCATTTTCATTGCGCTGGACCGCCAGGAAAAGAAATATTTTTAATTTTACGGATATGAAAAAGATGCTGTTTGTTTCCTTGCTGCTGGCGGCGGCACTGACCGCCGGCGCCCAGCCGCGGCCCGGCTTCGGCCCGGTCGCGGAGCCGGAAGGTCTTGCCAAACCGGCGCGTCAATTCACGCTGGACCTCACTCCGGACGGGGCTGCCCAGATGGTGGTTTACCTGCCGCAGGAGCCGACAGGCCGCGCCGTGGTCGACTGCCCGGGCGGTGGATACGCCGTCCTCTCCAACACCCATGAAGGTGCGGCCTGGGCGCCGTTTTTCAACGAGCGCGGCATCGCGTTCATGCTCGTGAACTACCGGATCCCCCACGGAGACCGGACGCTTCCCATCACCGATGTGGAGACCGCCATGCGCATCGTCCGCGACAGCGCTGCGGTCTGGCGCCTGAATCCCCGCGACATCGGCATCATGGGCTCCTCCGCCGGCGGCCACCTCGCCTCCACCATTGCCACGCACACGCCGTACGGGCTGCGTCCGGATTTCCAGATCCTGGTCTATCCCGTGATCACGATGGGGCCCGGCACGCACCAGGGCTCGCTGGACGGCCTGCTGGGCGAAGGACAGAACAATCCCGAGCTGGTGCGGCTCTACAGCAACCAGTACCAGGTGCGCAGCCACCTCACGCCGCCGGCCTTTGTCGTGCTCTCGAGCGACGACAACCTCGTCCCGCCCGTGCCGAACGCCATCGCCTTCTACACCGCCATGCGCAATGCGGGCAACAGCTGCTCGCTGCACATCTACCCGACCGGTGGCCACGGCTATGGCTTCATGCCCTTCTTCGCCTACCACGACCAGATGGTCTCTGACCTGTCCGCCTGGCTGGAGAATCTCAAGGCGCCCCGGCAGGACGCCGTGCGCGTGGCCTGTATCGGCGACAGCATCACCGACGGCCACGGGATCGACCTGCGCACCGCCAACGGCTACCCCGCCCAGATGCAGACGATGCTGGGCGACGGCTATGTCGTGAAGAATTATGGCGTCTCCGCCCGCACGCTGATGAACAGCGGCGACCTGCCGTACATGAACGAGCTGGCCTGGGAAGACGCCCTTGCGTTCCAACCCGACGTGGTCGTGATCAAGCTCGGCACCAACGACACCAAGACGCACAATTGGAAGGACCGCAAGGCCTTCTCCACCGACCTCCAGAAGATGATTGATGCGCTCAAGGCCCTGCCCTCGAAGCCGCGGATCCTGCTCTGCACGCCCGTCCCGGCCTACAAGGACAGCTGGACCATCAACGAAAAGCTCATCGCCGAAGAGGAGATCCCCGCGATCGAGGCGGTCGCGAAGAAGAACAAACTGGAAGTCATCGACCTCCACACCGCCTTCACCGGCGAGGAGGCGCTTTTCCAGGAGGACGGCATCCATCCCACCCGGCAGGGTGCCCGCAAGATGGCTGAGATTGTGGCGAAAGCCATCGACCCCGATGCCCGGAAGTAGAGATGGGTTTGCGTGACCCGCAAATCATTGATTGATAGTTTTTTGCTAGAACCGTGGGCCTGTTTTGAGGGCCTACGGTTCTGGCAAAATATTGATAATTAACGCGTTCTGGGTCACGCGGCCCCCGGCCCCCCCACTCGTCCGCCGCACCCCGATTGCAGGAGACCTAAAAAAACATTACCTTTGCACCCACGCCTTGGTGGTGGAATGGTAGACACGAGGGACTTTGGCTAGCTCTTTGAAATAATTATTTGGGAAACACGAGAGTTAAGCTTTACTTTACGATATGAGTAAAGTCGGCTATACAATCGAGGATGTAAGACAGGCAGTTGCGGGTAATAAATCCGTTGCTGGAGTATTGCGACAGTCAGGTCTTAGGCCTATTGGCGGGAACTATCGGACGATTAACAGATTGATTGCTGATAATCAGTTGGATATTTCTCATTTTACGGGCCAAGGCCGGAATGTCGGGCTTGCTTTCAAGCCTAAGGCTGGTCTCACAGATCAGGATATCTTTGTTGAGAATTCTTCGTATAAATGTTCCTGAAGACTCCGGGAGCATTACAAGAAGACGACGGGAATCAATAGGTGTGAGAAATGCGGTCTTGGGTTCTGGCAAGGCGAGCATACTCCTCTGGAAATTCATCATATCAATGGAATCAACACGGATAACAGGATAGAGAATCTTCAGTTGCTTTGCCCGAACTGCCATGCATGAACAAATAATTATCGAGGGAGAGCAAAATTGAGTGCACGCGCCGAAAGGAGCGATGTAGAATGTCGTAAATTCAAGGAAGCCTTAACAGGTCAAGCTGATGGTAATCTTGAGCCAAGCCTCCGAGAGGAGGAAGGTGCAGAGACTAGACACGACACACCTAAAGATCCAGGATCCATGGTGAAGGAATAGTCCGGACCACAAACAGAGACTGGTGGCGAAAGCCATAGTGGCAAGAAAATCCCTTGGCCCGAAACGGCCGTGCGGGTTCGAGTCCCGCCCGAGGCACGAAAGGATCTGCGAAACTCGCAGATCCTTTCGTGCCTAAATATTTGATTCATTGAGGGGAGAACCCCTCAAACTCCCCCGGTCGCTTCGCTCCGAAAACGGTGTTGGACGATTTGCAGCCAGGTGTCGAATCAGTTTCCTGTCCTATATCCTTGCCTTGCTCTTAAGGTTTTCATCCTCAAGGGCGACCTTAATCCTATCGCGAATCTCTTCTGCGGAAACATCATATTT
>CAJOMY010000071.1 GCA_905235775.1 uncultured Bacteroidales bacterium
ACACTTCCAGGAAGTCCACCAAGGGCAAGCGGGGACGTCCGGCTAAGCCGCAGACCGAGACGATGACTTAATTGTATAAAAACCTGCAAAACTCAGATTATTATGAATCTTATTCTGATATTATCCCCGGTTTTTCAAGCCTTATTTCCGGTCGCATCTGCGAGGAACAGGGCCATTCAAACACGGTGCAATTTACACAAAATAATTGAAAATTTTGCTTTCCTCCGTGAAAATCAGGGATCAAGCCTCGGAGGCCGAAGGCCGACCGAGGGGGTTTGGGGGATACTTCCCCCAATAATAAAAAACTACCGACCCCGTTCGGGGTCGGTAGTTTGAGTTGAATGAATTGTAAGGCACAGCCTTACAATTCATTCAACTCCTGGGTCATTTCGTCCTTGCGGCCGACGATGATGTCCTGGTAGTTCTTGAGACCGGTGCCGGCAGGGATCAGGTGACCGCAGATCACGTTCTCCTTGAGGCCTTCGAGATGATCGACACGGCCGCGGATGGCGGCTTCGCTGAGCACCTTGGTGGTCTCCTGGAAGGAGGCGGCAGAGATGAAGCTGTCGGTCTTGAGGGCGGCACGGGTGATGCCCTGGAGGATCAGGCGGGCCGTTGCGGGCTGGGTCGGACGCGCAGCCATCAGCGGCAGGCCCTGACGCTCCAGCGAGGCGTTCTCGCTGCGCATCTCGCGGGCGCCGATGATGTCGCCATGCTCGTATTTCTGCGAGCCGCCGGCATTATCGACAAAGAACTTGCCGTAAATCTGGTCGTTGACGTCCATGAAGCGCCACTTGTCCACCATCTCCTCGGAGAGGAATTCGGTGTCGCCCGGGGAGGTGATCTCCACCTTGCGCATCATCTGGCGGACAATGATCTCGAAGTGCTTGTCGTTGATCTTCACACCCTGGAGGCGGTAGACGGCCTGAACCTCGTTGACGATGTACTCCTGGGCCTTGACCGGTCCGAGGATGGACAGGATGTCGCTCGGGGACACGCCGCCGTCAGACAGCGGGAAACCTGCGCGGACATAGTCGTTGTCCTGGACGAGGATCTGCTTGGTCAGCGGAACGAGGTAGGACTTCTTGGCGCCGGACTTGTTGGTGACGGAGATCTCACGGTTACCGCGCTTGACGCTGCCCAGCTTGACCTCGCCGTTGATCTCGGAGAGGATGGCGGGGTTGGACGGGTTGCGGGCCTCGAAGAGCTCGGTGACACGCGGCAGACCGCCGGTGATGTCGCTGGCCTTTCCGATGGCGCGCGGAATCTTCATGATGACGTCACCCACCTTGACGGTGTTGCCCTCTTCGGCCATGATATGGGCGCCGACCGGCAGGTTGAAGGTCTTGAGGGTCTTGCCGTTCTCGTCCTCGATTTGCAATTCGGGGCTGTTGGCCTTGTCCTTGGACTCGATGATGACCTTGTCGGTGCTGATGGAGAACTCGTCGGCGGCATCCTTCTGGAAAGTGGAGCCCTCGGTCATGTTCTTGAATTTCACCTTACCTGCGATCTCCACGATGGTGGTGGCGTTGTAAGCGTCCCATTCGCAGATCAGATCGCCCTTGGAGACCTTGTCACCATCCTTCTTGTACAGCACGGCGCCGTAGGGTACGTCATACTGGGAGAAGGTGATGCCGGTGTTCTCGTCGAGGATGCGGAGTTCGGTCATGCGGCTTATGACCACGGTCTCCACGCTGCCATCATCCTTGACGCGGTCCAGGGTCTTGAGATCCTCGAACTTGAGGATGCCGTTGTACTTGGACTCGATGGAGGAATCGGCAGCGGAGGATGAGGCGGTACCACCGACGTGGAAGGTACGGAGGGTCAGCTGCGTACCCGGCTCACCGATGGACTGGGCGGCGATGACGCCGACCACTTCGCCCTTCTCGACCATGCGGCTGGTCGCGAGGTTGCGTCCGTAGCACTTGGCGCAGACGCCCTTGCGGCTCTCGCAGGTGAGCACCGAACGGATCTCCACCTGCTCGATCGGCAGGGAGTCGATCAGGTCGGCTTCCTTCTCGCGGATCTCCTCGCCGGCCTTGATGATGAGTTCGCCGGTCAGCGGGTTGAAGATGTCGTGGACGGAAGTACGGCCCAGGATGCGCTCGCCGAGGGACTCGACGACCTCGTCCTTGTTCTTGATCGCCGTGGCGATGAGGCCGCGGAGGGTGCCGCAGTCCTCTTCGGTGATGATCACATCGTGGGACACGTCCACCAGACGGCGGGTCAGGTAGCCGGCGTCAGCCGTCTTGAGGGCGGTATCGGCCAGACCCTTGCGGGCACCGTGGGTGGAGATGAAGTATTCGAGCACGGTCATGCCCTCCTTGAGGTTGGACACGATCGGGTTCTCGATAATGTCCGCGCCGGAGGCACCGGCCTTCTGCGGCTTGGCCATCAGGCCGCGCATGCCGCAGAGCTGCTTGATCTGGGTGGTGGAACCACGGGCGCCGGAGTCGAGCATCATGAATACGGGGTTGAATCCCTGCTGGTCGGCGGAGATCTGCTTCGTGACGATGCCGGTCAGGCGGTTGTCCACGGAGGACCACAGGTCGATGACCTTGTTGTAGCGCTCGTTGTTGGTGATGAAGCCCATGTCGTAGTCATCGCGGATGGCGGCGACCTGCTTGTAGGCCTCGTCCACGAGGGTGGTCTTCTCGGCCGGGACGATCACGTCGCCCAGGTTGAAGGAGATGCCGGCACGGAACGCCTGGTCGTAACCGAGGTTCTTGATATCGTCGAGGAACTGCGCGGTGCGGGTCACGCCGGTGTGCTTGATGACATCGGTGATGATCTTGCGCAGGGCCTTCTTGCCGAGGACTTCGTTGACGTAGGGGACCTCATCCGGAACGTACTGGTTCACGATGATGCGGCCGGCCGTCGTCTCGACGAGGTGCTCGCCCTTGGAGGCGTCCTGCTTGTCCACAGGGAGGCGGACGGCTATCTTGGCGTGCATGTCGATGGCCTTCTCGTTGTAGGCCACGATGACTTCCTCGGGGGAGTAGAAGCTCTTGCCCTCACCCTTGGCGCCCGGACGGATCTTGGTGATGTAGTACAGACCGAGAACCATATCCTGGGACGGCACCGTAATCGGCGCGCCGTTGGCCGGATTGAGGATGTTCTGCGAACCGAGCATGAGCAGCTGCGCTTCCATGATGGCGGCGTTGCCCAGCGGAAGGTGGACAGCCATCTGGTCACCGTCGAAGTCGGCGTTGAAAGCCGTACAGGCGAGCGGGTGCAGCTGGATGGCCTTGCCCTCGATCATGCGCGGCTGGAAGGCCTGGATACCGAGGCGGTGCAGGGTAGGTGCACGGTTGAGCAGCACGGGATGGCCTTTCATCACGTTCTCGAGAATATCCCAGATGACCGCGTCCTTGCGGTCCACGATCTTCTTCGCGGACTTGACCGTCTTGACGATGCCGCGCTCGATGAGCTTGCGGATGATGAACGGCTTGTACAGCTCGGCAGCCATGAACTTAGGCAGACCGCACTCGTGCATGTTGAGCTCCGGACCGACGACGATGACGCTTCGGGCGGAGTAGTCCACACGCTTGCCGAGGAGGTTCTGGCGGAAGCGGCCCTGCTTGCCCTTGAGGGAGTCGGACAGGGACTTGAGGGCCCGGTTGGACTCGCTCTTGACGGCGGAGGACTTCTTGGAATTGTCGAAGAGGGAATCGACGGCTTCCTGGAGCATGCGCTTCTCGTTGCGGAGGATCACCTCGGGAGCCTTGATCTCGATGAGCTTCTTGAGGCGGTTGTTGCGGATGATCACGCGGCGATAGAGGTCGTTGAGGTCGGAAGTCGCGAAGCGGCCGCCGTCGAGGGGGACGAGCGGACGCAGCTCCGGCGGAATCACCGGAATGACCTTCATCACCATCCACTCGGGACGGTTGATACCCTTGGACTCCTGGAACCACTTGACGACCTGGAGGCGCTTGAGGATCTCGGCCTTGCGCTGCTGGGACCCTTCGCCCTTCATGCGTTCGCGGAGCTCCTTGCCGAGCTCTTCGACATTGATTTCCTTGAGAAGGTCGTAGATGCCCTCGGCGCCCATCTTGGCGACGAACTTGTCCGGATCGCTGTCCGGGAGGTTTTCGTTGCCGGGAATGCGGGCCAGGGCGTCCAGATACTCATCCTCCGAGAGGAGTTCCATCTTGGACAGCTCACTGGCACCCGGACGTACCACGATGTATTTCTCGTAGTAGATCACGGACTCGAGCTTCTTGGCCGGGAGGCCGAGGAGCGCGGAGATCTTGTTGGGCGCGGACTTGAAGTACCAGATGTGGGCTACCGGCACGGTCAGGGCGATGTGGCCCATCCGCTCGCGGCGCACCTTCTTCTCGGTGACTTCGACGTTGCAGCGGTCGCAGACGATGCCGCGATAGCGGATCCTCTTGTACTTGCCGCAGTAGCACTCATAATCCTTGGTCGGACCGAAAATCTTCTCGCAGAAGAGTCCGTCGCGCTCGGGCTTGTAGGTCCTGTAGTTGACGGTCTCCGGCTTGAGGACCTCGCCGCACGAACGTTCGGTGATGTCCTCCGGCGACGCAAGCGAAATGCTGATCGTCTGGAAGTTGCTCTTTACCTTATTGTCTTTGTTGTTGAAAGTAGGCATATTACGTTTCGTTCAAACCAATTTAATCCAAAGTAACCTTGAGACCGAGACCACGGAGTTCGTGGAGGAGCACGTTGAGGGACTCCGGGATACCTGCGGGCGGCATAGGGTCGCCCTTGACAATGGCCTCGTAAGTCTTGGACCGTCCGACGACGTCGTCGGACTTGACCGTCAGGATCTCCTGCAGGGCGTTGGCTGCGCCGAAGGCCTCGAGCGCCCAGACTTCCATCTCACCGAAACGCTGGCCGCCGAACTGGGCTTTACCGCCGAGCGGCTGCTGGGTGATGAGGGAGTAGGGACCGATGGAACGGGCGTGCATCTTGTCGTCGACCATGTGGCCGAGCTTGATCATGTAGATGACACCCACGGTCGCGGGCTGGTCGAAGTAGTCGCCGGTGCCGCCGTCGCGAAGCCGGGTCTTGCCGAAACGGGGGACGCCCGCCTTGTCGGTATACGCGCAGATCTCGTCGATGCTCGCGCCGTCGAAAATCGGGGTGCTGAACTTCAGGCCCAGCCGGGCGCCGGCCCAGCCGAGCACCGTCTCGTAGATCTGTCCGAGGTTCATACGGGAAGGCACGCCGAGCGGGTTGAGCACGATGTCCACTGGGGTGCCGTCCTCGAGGAACGGCATGTCCTCCTGGCGGACGATCTTGGCCACGATACCCTTGTTGCCGTGGCGGCCGGCCATCTTGTCGCCGACGGTGATCTTGCGCTTCTTGGCGATGTACACCTTGGCAAGCTGCATCACGCCGTTGGGAAGTTCGTCGCCCACCTTGATCTTGTCCATCTCCCGCTTGCAGATCGCCTGCTCAGCCTTGAGGGCGATGCAATAGTTGTTGATGAGGTCGCGGATCAGGGCGTTGGCTTCCTTGTCTGCCGTCCATTTGGCGGACGTGATGTTCGTGTAGTCGATGCTCTTGAGCATCTCCGCGGTGATCTTCTTGTCCTTCGGAATAATCTCGACGCCGTAGAGGTCGGAGATGCCGGCGCTCTTGCGGTTCTTGGTCAGGATCACGAGCTTCTGGATGAAGTCGGTGTAGAGCTTCTCGGCCTTGCGGTCGAACTCGGCCTGACGCATTTCCAGACGGGTCTTCTGGTCGTTCTTGGCCTGGCTCTTCTTGCCGCCCTCCTTGGAAAGTTTGGCATAGAGGGCCGTACCGATGACCGTACCGCTCAAGGACGGGTTGGCCTTGAGGGAGGCGTCCTTGACGTCACCGGCCTTGTCGCCGAAGATCGCCTTGAGGAGTTTCTCTTCCGGGGACGGATCGCTCTCGCCCTTCGGCGTGATCTTGCCGATCATGATGTCGCCCGGCTCGATGTGGGCGCCGATGCGGACGATACCGTCTTCGCCGAGGTTCCTGGTGGCGTCCTCACTGACATTCGGAATGTCGGAGGTGAGCTCCTCCATGCCGCGCTTGGTGTCGCGGACCTCGGTGAGATACTCGTCCACGTGGATGGAAGTGAGGACGTCCCACTTCACCATCTCCTCGGAGAGCACGATGGCATCCTCGTAGTTGTAGCCCTTCCACGGCATGAAAGCCACCATCAGGTTGCGGCCGAGGGCGAGCTCGCCGTTTTGGGAGGCGTAGCCCTGGGTCAGCACCTGGCCCTTCTCCACCTTGTCGCCCTTGGATACAAGCGGCGAGAGGCAGATCGTGGTGCTCTGGTTGGTCCGGCGGTAGATCGGGAGCTTGTAGACCGTTTCCTCCGGGGAGAAGCTGACGAATTTCTCGTCTTCGGTCTGCTCGTAACGGATGCGGATCTCGTTGGCGTCCACGTAGGTGACTTCACCCTTGCGCTCGGCGATGAACTGCGTGCGGGAATCCAGGCAGACGCGCTCCTCCAGTCCGGTACCCACGATCGGGGATTCGGGCTTGAGCAGCGGCACGGCCTGACGCATCATGTTCGCACCCATGAGGGCGCGGTGGGCGTCGTCATGCTCCAGGAAAGGAATGAGGGAGGCGGCGACCGAAGCCATCTGGTTCGGAGCCACGTCCATGTAGTTGACCTCCTCCTTCGTGACCACCGGGAAATCGGCCTCGAGGCGGCACTGGATGCGGTCTTCGAGGATATTCCCGTCCTTGTCCATGCGGACGTTGGCCAGGGAAACAAGTTTGTTCTCTTCCTCCTCGGCGCTCATGTAATGGCAGCCTGCCGCGGAAAGGTCGACCTTGCCGTCCTTGACGTCGCGGTAGGGGGTTTCGATGAATCCGAGCGCGTCGATGCGGGCATAGACGCACAGGGAGGAGATCAGACCGATGTTCGGACCTTCCGGAGACTCGATCGGGCAGAGACGGCCGTAGTGCGTGTAGTGCACGTCACGGACTTCAAAGCCGGCACGGTCGCGGCTCAGACCGCCGGGGCCGAGGGCGGAAAGACGACGCTTGTGGGTGATCTCCGCCAGCGGGTTGGTCTGGTCCATGAACTGGGACAGCTGGCTCGTGCCGAAGAACGAGTTGATCACGGAAGAGAGGGTCTTCGCGTTGATCAGGTCAATCGGGTTGAACTGCTCGCTGTCGCGGACGTTCATGCGTTCGCGGATGGTACGGGCCATGCGGCTCAGACCCACGCTGAACTGGTTGGCCAGCTGCTCGCCAACCGTGCGGACACGGCGGTTGGACAGGTGGTCGATATCGTCGACCGAGGCCTTGGAGTTGATCAGCTGGATGAGATACTTGATGATCTCGATGATATCGGTGTTCGTCAGGACACGCACGTCCGGAGCGATGGTCAGGCCGAGCTTCTTGTTGAGGCGGAAGCGGCCGACGTTGCCCAGGTCGTATCTCTTCTCGGAGAAGAAAAGCTTGTCGATGACGTCGCGGGCCGTGCTCTCATCCGGCGGTTCCGAGTTGCGGAGCTGCTTGTAGATGTAGTTGACGGCTTCGATTTCGGTGTTGGTCGGATCCTTCTGCAGGGTGTTGAAGATGATGGAGTACTCGTTCGAGCCCACCTCGTCCTTCTGCAGGAGGATGCTCTTCTCATCGGCTTCGAGAATGGCCTCGATCGTGGTGTCGTCGAGTATCTCGCCACGGTTGACGATGATCTCGATACGCTCCACGGGCGTCACCTCGCCGGTGTCCTCGTCGATGAAGTCCTCGAACTTGGTCTTGAGCACGTTGTTGGCGAGCTTGCGGCCCTTGCCGGCCTCCAGGTTCTCGGGCGTCACCTCGATCTCGTCGGCCAGGTCGAAGATGTCGATGATGTCTTTGTCCGCGTTGTAACCGATCGCACGCAGGAGCGTGGTCACGGGCAGTTTCTTCTTGCGGTCGATGTACGCATACATCACGTTGTTGATGTCGGTTGCGAACTCGATCCAGGATCCCTTGAAGGGGATGATGCGGGCGGAATAGAGTTTCGTGCCGTTGGCGTGCATGCTCTGGTCGAAGAACACGCCGGGGGAACGGTGAAGCTGGGACACGATGATGCGTTCGGATCCGTTGATCACGAACGTACCGGCGGGCGTCATGTAGGGAATGTTCCCGAGATAGACGTCCTGGACGCGGGTGTCGAAGTCTTCATGCTCCGGGTCCGTGCACGAAAGGCGGAGTTTTGCCTTGAGCGGGACGTTGTACGTCAGGCCGCGCTGGAGGCACTCCTCGATGGAATACTGAGGGGGATCGATGAAGTAATCGATGAACTCGAGCTTGTAGTTGTTCCTCGTATCCTCAATCGGGAAGATCTCCTGGAATACCTGGTAAAGGCCTTCGTCCTTGCGGTTCTCCGGCGTGGTCTCCAGCTGGAAGAAGTCCCGGAAGGACTTGAGTTGCACTTCCAGCAGGTCCGGATATTCCAGGATCTTGGATGTTGCGAAATTGATACGCTTGTTTGTTGCCTTTTTTGACATATTCTGCCGTTGGAAACGTTGGAAATGGAGAAAAACTTAAATACGGAAAAAAGGTTTAGAGCCTATTATCCCGGCTCTAAACCTGTTTGTCCCCGAAAGCAGGGGAGGCTGGAGTTTATTTTACCTCAACCTCGGCGCCAGCTTCCTCAAGAGCAGCCTTGAGGGCCTCGGCCTCTGCCTTGGAAATCTTCTCTTTCACCGTTGCGGGAGCACCGTCAACGAGATCCTTCGCTTCCTTCCGAGCTCAGTCTTCACGACCTTGATCACGTTGAGCTTGGCCTGACCGGCATTCTTGAGGACGACATCGAACTCGGTCTGCTCGGCTTCGGCGGCACCGGCGGCGCCACCCTCGGCGGAAACGACCACAGCAGCGGCTGCAGGCTCGATACCATACTCTTCCTTGAGAATCTTTGCAAGTTCCTGAACGTCTTTTACAGAAAGGTTAACCAACTCTTCTGCAAGGGCTTTAACATCTGCCATAATTTTTATCTTTTTAATTGTTAATATTTTGCTTATTCTGCTGCAGGAGCTTCAGCTGCCGGGGCCTCCTCTGCGGCGGCCGGTGCGGCCTCTTCTGCGGGAGCGGGTGCAGCCTCAGCTGCGGGCGCCTCTGCGGCCGGTGCCTCGGGGGCAGCGGGAGCCTCAGGGGCGGCAGCGGGCTTCGCGGATGCGATCTTCTCGTCGTCTGCCTTGCCTTCGGATGCATTCTCGAGGCCGCCGATGACGCGCTGGATCGGGCTCTGGAGGAGGGCGATGATGTCGCCGATGAGCTCTTCGCGGGTCTTGATGGCAGCGAGCTGGTCGAGCTTGTCTTCACCGATGAAGACGCAATCCTGCACATAGGCGCCCTTGACTACAGGCTTGCTGAAGCCTTCGCGCTGGAGCTTCTTGATGAGCTTGCCGGGCGCGGACGGGACGTTCGTGTACATGATGGCGGTGTTGCCGACCAGGGTCTCGGAGAGCGTCTTGACGTCCTCGTTCTCCAGGCCTTTTAGGACATGGGCGAACAGGGTGTTCTTGACAACGCTCAGGACGATACCCTCGTTGAAGCACTCGCGACGGAGTTTGCTTGTCTGTCCAGCATTCAGGCCAGCGATATCGGTAATATAGAAATTCGGATACTGCTGGAGCTGCGCTGAGATGGTTTCAATAATTTGACCTTTGACTTCTTTTTTCATAATATTGAATTTTTACTCAGCACCGTTGAGGAATGCCTTGAGATCGATTTTGACACCGGGGCTCATGGTGGAGCACAGGGCTGCGCTCTTCATGTAGGTGCCCTTCAGGGCCTGCGGCTTGAGCTTCGCGATGGCGTTGAGCACCTCCGCGGCGTTCTCATAAAGCTGCTGGGCGGAGAAGGAAACCTTGCCGATGCCCGTATGAATGATACCGGTCTTGTCGACCTTGAAGTCGATCTTGCCGGCCTTCGAAGCCTTGACGGCGGCGCCGATCTCCATGGTGACCGTGCCGGTCTTGGGATTCGGCATGAGGCCGCGGGGACCGAGGACTTTACCCAGGGCACCCACCTTGGCCATCACGGAAGGAGTACAGACGATGACGTCAACGTCCGTCCAACCACCCTTGATCTTCTCGATGTAGTCGTCCAGACCCACGTAGTCGGCTCCGGCTTCCTTCGCCTCGTTCTCCTTGTCGGGAGTGCAGAGGGCCAGGACGCGCACCACCTTGCCCGTTCCGTTCGGAAGGGTGACCACGCCACGGATCATCTGGTTGGCCTTGCGCGGGTCAACACCGAGATTCGCGGAGATCTCGACGGTAGCATCGAACTTGGTGAACGTGATATCCTTTACCACCTGGCACGCCTCAGCGAGCGGATACAGCTTGTGAGAATCGAACTTCTCAGCGACTGCCTTCTGATTCTTAGTCATTCTTGCCATAACGCGTGTCGATTTTAAAGGTTCTCGGGGAACTCACCGGTGACGGTGATACCCATGCTTCTTGCGGTGCCTGCCACCATGCGCATCGCGGATGCGAGGGTGAAGCAGTTGAGGTCCGGCATCTTGCCTTCGGCAATCGTCTTGACCTGATCCCAGGTGACGGACGCGACCTTCTTGCGGTTCGGTTCGCCGGAAGCCTTGTCGATCTTGGCGGCTTCTTTCAGGGACACAGCCACGGGCGGCTGCTTGACTTCGAAGGTGAAGGACTTGTCGGAATAGACCGTGATCACGACGGGAAGGGTCTTGCCCGCCTGGGCCTGCGTGGCTGCATTGAAAGCCTTGCAGAAGTCCATGATGTTCAAGCCTTTGGAACCGAGTGCAGGTCCTACCGGAGGTGCAGGATTGGCAGCTCCGCCTTTGATTTGGAGCTTAATGAATCCGGTAACTTCTTTTGCCATGTTGGATTGTTATTCTTTAGTTACTTGCGTAAAGCTGAGTTCGAGTTGGGTCTTCCTTCCGAAGATCACCACAATTACCTTGACCTTGCTCCGGTCTTCCAGAATCTCGTCGACGACGCCGCTGAAACCGCTGAACGGTCCGTCCGTGATGCGCACGGACTCACCGATCTCATAGTTGACGTAGGTCTCGGCTGCGTTGTCCGCATTTTCATCCTGAACGCCGAGGATCCGCTGTGCCTCTTCCTCGCGGATGGGCACCGGGATGCGCTCGAACTGGGCGCCGGTGGTCGTTTTCTTTTCGGTGAGGAACCCGGACATGCCGGGAACAAGGTTCCGGATGATGTTCTCAAGCTTGGCACTCAATTCGGCCTGGATCAATACATAACCAGGGAAAAGCAGCTTGTCGACTGCCTTCCTTTTGCCGTTTTTCGTGACGATTTCCTTTTTTACGGGAACCAGTACCTGAGCAACTGAATCCTGAAGTCCGCTTCTTTCGATCTCTTTCTCGAGATACTCCTTGGCCTTCTTTTCCTTCCCTCCTGCCGCTCGCAGAACGTACCATTTCATTTCGCCCATAACGAGTCAAGATTACAATGTGTAGATTCCGGTCATCAGAGATTGGAAAGCGAAATCGATCACCCAAAGCACGGCAGCCAGGATGACGGTCGTGACAATGACAAGCAGGGCGGAACTCTGAAGCTTCGCCCAGGTCGGCCAAGTCGTCTTCTTGGTGAGCTCGGTGAAAGACTCTTTGCAGTAATTGATAAACTTTCTCATCTTTACATTTAATGGACGCCGCGAAATGGAAGCGGGAGGGCGGCGTCTGTTAAACAATTACCAAATCGTAACCTTTAAGCAGGAATCGAACCCACATTGACGGTTTTGGAGACCGCTGAATTACCATTATTCTATTCCCCTGTATAAGGCGGAGCGGGCCCGCTCCGCCTTTCTGCTAATCGGAATTAGTCAAGGATCTTGATCACCTGACCGGCACCGACCGTACGGCCACCCTCGCGGATAGCGAAACGGAGGTTCTCGTTCAGAGCGACCGGGGTGATGAGCATGACGTCGATCTCGACGTTGTCACCAGGCATGACCATCTCGACACCGGCCGGGAGGGTAATCTCACCGGTAACATCCAGGGTGCGGATGAAGAACTGGGGACGATACTTGTTGTGGAACGGCGTGTGACGGCCACCCTCTTCCTTCTTCAGGACGTAGATCTGTCCGAGGAAGTGCTTGTGCGGGGTGATGGAGCCGGGCTTGGCGATAACCTCGCCGCGCTTGACTTCCTTCTTGTCGATACCGCGGAGGAGGAGACCCACGTTGTCGCCGGCCTCACCCTGGTCGAGGAGCTTGCGGAACATTTCGACGCCGGTGACGACGGTGTTCTTCGGCTTGTCATTGAAACCGACGATCTCGGCAGGGTCGTTGACGTGGATGGTACCCGTCTCGATACGGCCGGTGACGACGGTGCCGCGACCGGTGATGGAGAAGATGTCCTCGATAGGCATCAGGAACGGCTTCTCGTTCTCGCGGACCGGAAGGGGAATGTACTCATCGACAGCGTCCATGAGCTCAAGCACCTTCTCCTCCCACTGCGGCTCACCGTTGAGGGCGCCGAGGGCGGAACCCCGGATGACGGGGGCGTTGTCGCCGTCGAAATCGTACTTGCTGAGGAGGTCGCGGACCTCCATCTCGACGAGGTCAAGCATTTCCTCATCGTCCACGAGGTCGACCTTGTTCAGGAAGACGACCATCTTCGGGACGTTCACCTGCTTGGCGAGGAGGACGTGCTCGTTGGTCTGGGGCATCGGGCCGTCCGTGGCGGCGACGACGAGGATGGCGCCATCCATCTGGGCGGCACCGGTAACCATGTTCTTCACGTAGTCGGCGTGGCCCGGGCAATCGACATGCGCATAGTGACGATTGGCGGTCTGATACTCGACGTGGGCGGTGTTGATGGTGATACCACGCTCCTTCTCTTCCGGAGCGTTGTCAATCTGATCGAAGGACTTGACCTCGCTCAGACCCTTGGCAGCGAGCACCTTGGTGATAGCTGCGGTCAGAGTGGTCTTGCCATGGTCAACGTGGCCGATCGTGCCGATGTTGACATGCGGTTTATCCCGCTTGAAAACTTCTTTTGCCATAATATTACGTTTAAAAGTTTGTTTACAAAATTAAACCGGCTT